>JBDRNB010000067.1:0-20811 GCA_043811635.1 Candidatus Aenigmatarchaeota archaeon | reverse complement strand
GTTGCACCTGAACGGGACAGTTATAAATGAGTCTGGCACCAACTTAACAACTGGCGCAGTTATAATAGACCCGGTTGTAGTCGTACCCGTAGAGCGTTACGTTCTATATAGAGATGAAATAACTCGTTTGAGGCTTATAGTCTGGAAGTAATCATTTCTTTTTCCTGACAAGGCTGAACTCAACTTCACCATTTAATACTATGCTTGTTTTTCCAACTTTGAATTCCACGCCATCCAGATTAACCTTTGTTTTGACCTCTTTGCCTTCTATCAATTCAAAAAGTTTCATAAGTGCACCGGCGTTTTTTCCAAGAATTTCTTCAATCATCGAAGCCCTCCAATTAACGTATTCGTATTTGTTATTATTAATAATGTCCGGAGTATATAAATAATTGTATGGTTGAAAAGATAATCATAGGCAAGGACAAGAAGGATCTCCAGGAGTTCGGGGACAAAGGTACTATTTTTCTAGGAAAGCATATAGTTGGTGAAGGAGAGGACGCTCACATGACAAACCCTGTCTACATGGATGTCACACGGCCACACATCATGCTCATCAGTGGCAAGCGTGGATCAGGAAAGTCGTACACAGGATCTGTGATAGCAGAGGAGATCACAACCCTCCCAAAGGAGATACGCAACAACATCTCTGTCCTCATGATTGACACAATGGGCATCTTCTGGTCAATGAACTACCCGAATGAGAGGGACAGGGAGCTTCTTTCAGAATGGAACATGAAGCCTAGAGGCATCAAGACCAGATTTTTTGTTCCTGAGAAATTCGTAGAAGAATACGACAAATACGGCATAAACGTTGATACATCGTTCAAGCTGCAGACAAGCGACATGACAGCAAATGACTGGTCAATGACCTTCGGTTTCTCCTTCATAGAATCAACTGGAATCGCAATAGAAAAGACAATAAAAAAACTGAAGAAAAACTTCGGTGATGATTATTCCATACTAGACATCATATCAGACTTCCAAGAGGATCCAAGTCTGAATGAGGAGACAAAAAACCTACTTATCAGCAGATTCAGTGCAGCCCATGATTGGGGGTTGTTTCATAAGACAGGAACACCTGTGAACAAGCTGTTCCAGAGGGGACAAATCTCTGTCATAGATGTCTCCCATTATGAGAGGACAGGCACAGGCTGGTCTGTCAAAAGCATGCTTACAGGCCTTTTGTCAAGGCGCATATTCCAGGAGAGGCTGACTGCAAGAAAGGCAGAGGAGTTTGAGGTTATAAGCGGGGAAACCCATGAAACAATCCCGATGGTCTGGCTCATAATTGACGAGGCCCACCAATTCATACCTTCAGATGGCAGGACTGTTGCAACAGAGCCTCTGCTTACCCTAGTCAAAGAAGGCAGGGAGCCAGGAATATCTCTTGCACTCATAACACAGAGGCCAAACAAGTTGCATCCAGACGCACTCGCGCAGGCAGATATTGTTTTGTCCCACAGGCTTACATCACAGGATGATATAACAGCGCTCCAGTCAGTTATGCAGACATACATGCAGGAGGACATAAAGGAGTACATCAACAACCTTCCCAAGCAGAAAGGCACAGCAATCCTGATTGATGACAACTCAGAAAGGATATTCCCAATCCAGGTGAGGCCCAGGGTCAGCTGGCATGCCGGAGGTTCGCCGTCAGCAATCAAGAAGAAAGGCCTGTTTGATTAACGTATTATTAATTAACCAATCTAATTACAGAATATGTACAAGTATCATACAGATGAGTTCGGGCATCAGATAACAGTTACCAATAATATAGATATTTCTGAGTTTGATGAGTTTGAAATGGTTTCTTTATTGGCTGAAGCTAGAGAAATTGAAGGGCCTATAATGTTTGAAGTTGGTGTGGGTGGAAGTGTATCGACGACTCCTATAATAAAAGATGGTGTTGTTTATTTCGGTTCCAATGATAAGAAAATGTATGCTACTGATGCAAAAACGGGACGAATTCTTTGGTCATTTTCCGCTGAAGAACCTATAATGTCAGAAGCTGTAATCTATGAAAATAAGATTTATTTCGGATCTTATGACAAATGTATATATTGTCTGGATTTGAATGGCAATTTAATATGGAAATTCCCAACACAGGGAAAGATTGCAGTAAAACCCGAGACTGTAGATAATAAATTATTTATAGGATCTGAGGATGGAAATATCTACTGTCTTGATACAGAAACAGGACAATTAATATGGAAATTCCCAACACAAGGGCCTGTAATAGGGTGTCCTGTGCATCACGAAGGAAGGATTTATGTCGGTTCAAATGATTATAACTTTTATTGTTTATCTGTAGATGGTTATGAGATCTGGAAGTTCAGAGCAGGGGGCGAGATTATATTCAATTCAATTGTTGTTGACGACGTGGTTTATTTTGGATGTTTCGATTCCAATTTTTATGCAGTCACAACTGAAGGCGATCTCGTATGGAAAATTCCCATCACAGAAGCCATAAATTCATTCATTGCATATTCTGATGGCGTTTTGTATTTTGGATCTAGAAACTATAATTGTTATGCGGTCACAACTGAAGGAGATATCCTTTGGGAGTTCAAAACAAACAATATACATGGTTCTGGAATCTCTGTGTATGAAAACGTAATATTTTTTGGAAGTTGTGATAATAATCTCTATTGTAATGACAAAAAGACAGGAAAACTCATATGGAAATTCCCAACAAAAGGAATTGTTGTATGCACAAATCCTGCAGTCTATAAAAATAAAGTATACTTTGGTTCATGGGATTGTCATTTGTATTGCCTTTCTTTGAACGGAGAATTGATATGGAAATTTCCAACAAGTCTTAGTTACTCTGCTCCTGTGAATCTGGAATTAAATAAAAATTATAAGAAAACTTTAGAAGTTGTCTGGAACGCAGAACCCACAAGAACAGACGACGACAAATACAAGGAAAAGGTACGGACAGAACAGGGCTTCGGCGGCTATGGAGACTTCGACACAGGCTACAAGATGAGCACAAGCTACCTGGGAAAGAAGAAGAAACGATACGGATAAAATGTTTTAATATAAAATACAACACTTTCTCATGAAAAACTACATAAACACACAAGATGAGTATGAAGGCACAACCATAAACAGGGTATTCAGTACAGACTACATGGAATTGGCAGTTCTCTTCATGAGCAAGATAGAAGAGATAAAAGAAACTGGCAAGCACGCTACTTATCACGTAGGTATTGGTGGTAGTATATATGGTGACCCTGTTATACACAAGAATATTCTTTATGTGAGCTGCTGCGACAAAAACCTGTACGCAGTCTCTCTTAAGGGGAAAGAGATTTGGAGGTTCCCAACAAATCATGTGATAGGAGATCTTCAGATATATGAAGACAAGCTCTTTTTTGGCTCATTTGATGGGAATTTCTATTGCGTAAACCTGGAAGGAGAACGTGTGTGGAAATATGAGATAGGAGACAAGATCATAGACAAACCAGTAGTGCATGATGGTCGTGTATACTTTGGTGCCAAGGACGGGAATTTCTACTGCCTGACCACAGAAGGTGAGCTCGTATGGAAGTTTCCTACAAGAGACTCCATAGCATCTCATCCATGCATATACGAAGACACAGTGTATTTTGGTTCCTATGACTATAACCTATACGCTCTCACCTTAGATGGAAAGCTTAAATGGAAGTTCACAACAGGCGGAGGTATCGGGAGTGCTTATGTTGATTCAAGCGGCGTTTATTTCGGTTCTTATGACAACAATTACTACTGCTTGGATCTTGATGGAAAAAAGAAATGGTCATTCAAGGTCTCATCCTTGATTTCAAGAAAGTCTTGCATTTGTTTTAATGATGTCATATATGTAATCTGCATGGACCATGTTTTATATGCCTTGAAAAAGGATGGTAGCTTGCTTTGGAAATTCCCAACCAACGGAGCCCTGATTTCAAGGCCATGTTTTGACAAGGATTATATCTACCTCGCATCTACAGACAACAACTTATATTGCCTGGACCAGAAGACAGGGAAGGAGAAGTGGAGATATCCATGCGGAGGCCCTTTAGTTGCAAGCCTTGTAAAGAGTGATAATATAATCTTCGCAGGCGGCTGGGACTGCAAGATGTACGCCATAAATACGAAAGGCAACCTTATATGGACATTCCCAACGAGCTTGAGTTATGTTGCATCTGTTGAAGTTGAGCCCGATAAGGGAGACTCAAAAACAATTCAGGTTATCTGGAATGAGGAATCCATGCAAGAAGAAGAAAAATACAAGGAGAGGGGCATGGAAACAAGAGAGTTTGGAAGTTATGGATCCTTCTCAATAAACTATATAATGAAATCTGATTATGCAGGTCGTGACAAGAAGAAGAGATACGGGTAAAATTTAAATTCCTTCTAATCCAAATAATTCCATGAAACTCAATTATCTCATGTTCTCACTGTTGATAATATCAGTTATTGTAATAAGCGGCTGCACCCAGGGTGAGGTGAAATGCACATCAGACGCAAAGAGGTGCGAAGATGGTTCTTATGTAGCACGTGTGGCGCCTTCCTGTGAGTTCGCAGCATGCCCAGACGGCAGCATACCTCAAACTGACAATGTAAAGTGTGATCCAAATATAGTTGGAGTTGAAGGGCCATGTACAATGGAATATATGCCTGTATGCGGTGAAGATGGCATAACATATGGGAATGTATGTGATGCATGCCGCGCGGGCGCAGTTGATTACATAGAGGGTGAATGTGTAGTTGGATGCCCAGAGGATGCCAAGGTATGCGAAGATGGCACAACAGTGGTTCGCATACCACCTGACTGCGAGTTCGAAACATGCCCAGTAGTTACAGATGATGATACAGTTGAATGCCCAGAAGACATATTCGAATGTGAAGACGGAACCCAGTTGTCACGTGTTCTGCCTGACTGCGAGTTCGAGGCATGCCCAGATGCAGAACCAGAAGAGTTGGTCATGTATGACTGCGACCCAGCTGATAGAGAAGCAGATGCTTGCATAGAGATCTACCAACCAGTCTGCGGATGGTTCGATAACTCAGTCAATTGCCTATCCTACCCGTGCGCCCTTGAGTTCTCAAACTCCTGTTTTGCATGCCAGAACGAGGACATCGCCTACTACTCAGAAGGCGAATGCCCATCAGAGGCATGAGATATTTATAAAAATAGAATTTAATTCGATAGTATGACTTTCAAAATATGTCTTATCGGTTCCATTCCCAAGGGAGATGAAGAAAGAAAGAATTGGATTGACTGGAAAATAAAATACAAGGAAGGACTTTCCTCTCTCGGAGAGATTGAATTCCTTGACGGAGACACATGGAAGAACGAGGCAAATACACTTCTCACATTTGGTTATGATACTAATCAGATTAAAACATCTGACGTGGTAATAGTAAACGCAGAAAACAAGCTCGGTGCAGGTACTTCACAAGAGATGGTTATAGCCAAGTATTTCTCAAAACCTGTGATTACAATCTTACCTAAAGATACACACCACCGTAAATCCAACATCACGTTCAACAAAACCTTGATCAAAGATTGGATACACCCTTTTATCCTAACCATGTCAGATCTGATTGTAGATAAGATAAGTGATGCATGTGACTGGATAAAGGAATACCAAAAGGATCCATCAAGCAAGAAAATAAAGAACATGACCATTGTTGATGAAGCTATAGAATATTATAAAAAACAAGAGGAATGATATTATGACAAACCCAGATACAGACATACACATAGAACTTCATGTTCCAGACTTCAAGAAGACAGTGGAGTTTTACAATCTTCTCGGATTTGAAATAGTCTGGATAAATGATAGATACCTAGTGATGAAAAGAGGTAGAAGCTACCTTAATTTCAATGAAGGCACAGAAAAGGTATATGAGCAATCATATTTCAAGAAGTTCCCAAGAGACACAAAAAGAGGCTACGCAGTAGAGATAGTCATACCAATAAACAACATAAAGGAGTTCTACGAATCCATAAAAGACAAGGTCAATGTGGTTCAACCCCTTATCAAAAAGAGGTGGGGAAAGATGGATTGTAGGATAGAAGACCCTTTTGGATTCTACCTCAGATTTACAGAAAGATTCGACTGGATAAATGATAAAGAGGAAATAAAAAACTCAAAAAAGTTTATGGAGAAATTAGGTTTTTAATATGAACAACCTACAGGAATTTATGAAATTCTTCAACAAGGCAACACTTGAAACATATGCAGGCAGTGGTGAAGAGACAGATTCCCAAAGAGAGGGATTCATAGAGCTTGAATATAAAGAGGGCCCCTGGTGTTACAGGGACAGCTACGCAGGCTTCTTCGAATCATGGGGCCAGACTGTGATATGGCATGATGGGAAGCCATTCTGGACACACCTGTATGGAGGCGGCATGGTTCCAGAGTTTCATGGAAACGCGGAATTTGCTAAACAAACATTCACATTCCTGAAGAAGGCCCTGACAGCAGGTGTGCAAGATGATTTCAAACCACGCGGCCCAGATAATTTCAAAGAAGGAGACTGGGAATATTCTTGTGAATGGGAAGGAGATGTCAAGAACTTCAAAGGAAGCGAGAAGATACTGTTCCAAGACAAGGTCGTGTTCACTCATGACTTCTTGGGTGGGTTGATAATTTCAAGGTGATATTATGACAAACGTTTTTATCTTTCATGGCGTGGAAGGACATCCCAAGGAGAATTGGTTTGATTGGTTGAGACAGGAACTGGAGAAATTGGATTGCAATGTTTTTGTTCCACAATTTCCTACACCTGAGAATCAGACATTGGGTAACTGGCTAGCAGTCTTGGATGAGTATAAGAAATATCTTAATGATGAAACAATTCTTGTTGGACATAGTCTAGGAGTTCCATTTGCACTTAATGTTGCTGAGAGAAATCAGGTGAAATCCACGTTCCTTGTATCTGGTTTTATTGGCCTTGCAGGAAATGCATACGACGAGGGTATGAAATCATTTGCTCAAAGGATTTTTGATTGGGAAAGGATAAAGGAAAACTGCAAGAACTTTTTTGTTTTCCACTCAGACAACGATCCCTACATCAAGCTTGAGAAAGCAGAGGAGTTGGCAGAAAAACTAGGTGTGGATGTGATACTAGTAAAAAACGCAGGCCATTTCAACAAGGCATCTGGCTATACCAAATTTGAACTGCTTCTTGAGAAGATCAAGTCTGAGCTGTAATCATTTTTATACAACCAAAACAAATATAATACATGATAACCGGCATAGCTGAGGCCGAGATAATTCTGAAGGTTGTTTTTGCAGCAATAATGGGTATAATCATAGGTTTCGAGAGGGAGATAGATCTCAAGCCAGCAGGTGTGAGGACACATTCCCTTGTTTGCATGGGAGCTGCCTTGTTCACAGCGCTTTCCTTCGTGGTTGAAGGGCCGAATGTCGATCATTCAAGGATAGCTGCTGGCATAGTTACAGGAATAGGATTCCTTGGTGCAGGGGCCATATTCATGGCAAAGGATAAAATCAAGGGCCTGACAACAGCAGCTGACCTGTGGGTGCTTGCTGCAGTTGGCGTCGCAATTGGCATGGGACTGTTTTTGACTGGTCTTGTGACCACACTCATAATATACGTAACACTCAGTTTTGGAAGGTACATGAAGAGGATGGAGAAAAAGCACAAAAAGTTTTTCAGCGGAAGATAACTACTCAATCCTTACCTCGTCCCAATCAACATTTTTCTTTTTGATCATCTCGCGTATGTTTTTCTGCTTCTCAGATAGCTTGGAGCCAGATGTCTTGAACTCCACAAACACAACCTTGTCATCCTCAAACTGAACACCATCCACTGGTGTTCCAAGGAATCTGAAGTTCTCTGGATTGTACGGGTAATCCTTCATAAAAGGCATGAACTGTTCTGACATTTTTCCATACTTGGTCGCAAGGCTCTGCTTACTTGAGGCAATCTCTCTTATCTTAGTTCTCAATCCCATGTTAGACCTGATAAGAGAATAAAGTATAACAAAAAGAAGAAAGACTACTACACCAAGTATTAGCTCAATCATCCCAGTCCTCTCACAAGTTTTTCTACATTCTTCTTTATCTGATCCCTCACTTCACTGTAGAATTCATATGAAGTGTCTTTTGGATCAGGGATTGGCCAGTAATCCACCTTTTCTGAGTTTTTGAGAAAATCAGGAATATCTTCTATTCTATGTTCCATTATGATTATAACCTTATCAGCATCCTCAACCATCTCAGGCTTTACCTGTTTTATGGGCTTTCCTTTAAGATTTATGTATTCCTCTTTCATGCAATCAATAACCTTAAAACCTATGTTTCCCAGCTTTTTACCGTCATTATCACCGCATCTAGCACCAGCACTTGTGGCATGATGTTTCTTGGTCTTTCTATTGAAGAATGCCTCTGCCATCTGGCTTCTTCCCACATTGCCTGCACAAACAAAAAGTATTTTCATGGTAGAGATTGAGATTAAGAATTAATAAACTCAAGCAATAAATCTACTAATGGAAACAGATTCTATTGTCAAGCCGCCTGAGAGCAGAAAACTGAAATCAGGGAGGGTCAGGCTTCATCCAGGAGAGGATATAGGCGAGCACGTGACAGAAGAGAGGGAGGAGCTTCTGATTGTTTTGAAAGGCACGGCCACGCTTCTGAAGGGAGATGAAACAATAATCTTGGATGAAGGGCAGACTCACTTCGTTCCTGAAGGAGTGAAACATGATGTGAAAAACAACTCTGCTTCAGAACTGGAATATATATATGTAGTGAGCTTGTTCTAATGCCATCTTGGTGTGAATGGGAGAGACATGCGTGTCAGAGTTCTGATGTCCATCTCACTCTTTTCCGAATTCTGCATGTGCAGGATCTCATGTGTTCTGACCTCTTCGAAGTCGTTTCCATAGAGGTCTGATGCGATTTCTACTAGGCCCAGATAAGGGAATGCACGACCTAGAATACCGTAGCCCAGCTGCTGGCGTGAAACTTTCCTGATGACGAAGCCGAAGTAGTCGGGTCTAGCAGGCTTGTAGACAAGTATGTAAGGATTCATGAGTTCGGAATCTTCCTCCTCAATATCCTCCTCCTCTGAAATGATCTCCGGATCCTCTTCTAACCCTAATACCTTATCCTCTAGGTTGTGGGAAGGGAGAATGGAATAGCCTTGTCTTGTGTGATATTCTGATTTATCAGTATCAAACAATGAGAATAAATCATCTGAAATCCTATTAATTTCCTGCTTCAAATCCTCTATGATTGTGATTAATTCTCTCATATCCTATCCATTTCTTTCGTTAACGTTTCTTTGAAGAAGGCGGAAGCCTCTCGTAAAGAAAGGTTACATATGCAATTCCACTATATCTTTGTCCTTTAGGGTATACTCCAGCCCAATCTTTTGGCCTGGAAATTTGCTTGATCCCCATATGCGAGCATATCTGAAGCTGTCAAGGAATTTTTGGTGTATCTTCTTGCATACACCCTCGACTGTTACCGATTTTCTGAATATAATAGGATCTTCCATGTCAGGCTCTTTACCTATCTTCTTCAGATATATCCTTATTACATCTAATCTTTTCCATATAATCTCTTTAAGCTTATCTATATTCTCTCCGTCAGTTGCAGAGACTCCTATATACTCGAAAGGCAACTTCTTAGGATTGAATTTATCTATCTTGTTCACAACTACGAGCGAGGGTATGTACACACGATTCGTCATGATGGCATCTATCAATTCATCTGATGTGATATTCTCACGTATAAGAATGTCAGCATTGTATATACCAAATTCATTCAAAACCGAGCGAACCTCTGATATTCCCATTTTGGTTAGCTTGACTGTGGAATCAACTCTGACACCACCGAAATTCTTCTTGTATATCCTTACATCTGGTCTTTCCTTGTTCAGCCTGAATCCCCCATTATATAACTCCTGATTAATCAGATCAACCTGTCTGATTATCTTTTCCTCATTCTCACCTGCTGCTATTATAAGAAGAACATCAGCGTTGCGAATAACAGACATAATCTCTTTTCCACGTCCCTTGCCTGCGCTTGCCTCAGTGATCAAACCAGGAACATCAAGCATCTGTATTGTCGTGTTGTTGTATTCAAGCACGCCTGGTATTACATCAAGCGTTGTGAAGTCATATGCGCCAACCTTTGATTCTGCATTTGTTAATTTATTCAAAAGACTTGATTTACCTACCGAAGGAAATCCAACGAGAATTACAGTCGCGTCACCTGACTTTTTGATGCTATATCCTACGCCCTTCTTTCCTGAGGACTTGGTTTGCTCTGTCCTTAGTTTGGCTAGCTTGGCCTTGAGCTTTCCTATATGCCCTTGAGTAGCTTTGTTGTATTTAGTTCTCTTGAGCTCATCTTCTATATTTTCTATCTCTTCTTGAACTCCCATATACAACGTTTGATCTCTTCTTATTAATAAATGTGAAATATATGATATGAGCCTGGAAAAAAGAATGAATGACCTGATAATGAAATACAAGGTCAGGCCTGATGCTTTGCTTGACCAGAGCTTCATGATTGATGAAAGGATGATCAAGAGGATTGTTTCTAAAGCTTGCATCAAACCAGGCGAAACAGTTCTTGAGATCGGTGCAGGCATAGGTTTTTTGAGTATAGAGCTTGTGAGAACAGGGGGTAAGGTCACATCAGTTGAGTTGGATGAGAGACTTCGTCCAATCCTCAAAGAGGAGCTAAAAGGAACAGGTATAAAGATTGTTTGCGGAAATGCTCTTGAATATATTAAGGGAAAGGGATTTGACAAGATTGTTTCAAACACACCCTATTCCATATGTGAGCCCCTCGTGCAGAGACTGACAAAGACCAAATTTAAGGAGGCATTTCTTTCTGTTCCAAAGAGATTTGCATACAGGCTGCTGAAGAAGAATGGTATAGGATATCTTGCACAGGCTTTCTTCAAGATTGAGATACTTTTTGATATTCCGAAGAAGTTTTTCAAGCCAATCCCGAAGGTAAACACTGCTTTTATCAAATTGGAACCAAGGAGCAATGATTATTACAAGAAACATTTAGATGACTTTGTCCTGAGAGAGCTTGTTTTGCAGAGCACCAAGAAGTTGAAAAACGCACTCATGGAAGCCATTATAAATAGGGAAAAACTAAGAGGAAAAGATATGACAAAGAAAGAATCCAAAGAAACAATAAAAAAACTAAAGCTAAATAAATTAATACTGGAACAAAAAATAGAACATATTAATTTAAAAGCCCTGGTGGATATAAATAAACAAATTAAAATTGACAAGTAACTTCTCTCGTTACTTAACTAAATTAAGGATAATATGTCAAAAGAAGAACCTAAAATGGATGTTGAAAAGTATAAACAGGTATCCATATCAGAATTTTTTGAGAAAAACAGGCATTTACTTGGTTATGATAGCAAGATAAAGGCAATGCTGATCATAGTAAAGGAAGGCGTGGACAATGCGCTTGATGCAACTGAAGAAGCAGGTATCTTTCCTGAGATCTATGTCAAGATAGAGGAGCTGGAGAAGGAGAAGTATAAGATTGTGATCCGTGACAACGGACCTGGTATAGTTAAGAAACAAATACCAAAGATCTTCGGTACACTCCTTTACGGGAGCAAGTTCCACAAGCTGAGACAGTCAAGAGGACAGCAAGGCCTTGGAATCAGTATGGCTGTATTATATTCACAACTAACAACAGGAGAACCTACAGAGATCCTTTCCTCAATAGGAGACGGCAAGACACATAAGTACAAGCTGAAGATAGATGTCAAGAAGAATGAGCCTGAGGTCATGAATGATGAGTTTCTTGATGGAAAAGACTGGAGGGGAACACAGGTCACGTTCATATGCGAGGGAGTTTACAGGGAACATAAACAATCAGTTCTGGAGTACCTGAAGCAAACGGCAATCTCAAATCCATATGCTAATATCACGTTTGATGCTCCAACAGGAAAGATTGAATTCAAGAAGGGAGTAGAAAATCTTCCAAAACAACCAAAGGAGATAAAACCACATCTACATGGAGTTGAATTGGGAATCATGATGAGGATGCTTCAAGACACAGCTGCAAGATCAATTGCAGGCTTCCTTACTTCAGAGTTTTCAAGAACAGGAAAGACAACAGTTGATGAAATATGCAAAAAGGCTGAGATTGATTGCAGGATATCTCCAAGAAAGATAACTGATGCAGATGTTGTTCGTATAATCAAGTCAATAAAAGAGGTCAGGCTGACCAGACCACCAACAGACTGCTTATCCCCATTAGGTTCAACTTCAACTGAGAGTGGTCTTAAGAAGGAACTTGATCCAGAATTTGTTGCAACTATTACAAGACCTCCTGAAGTGTACAGAGGATGGCCTTTCCAGATAGAGGTAGGCATAGCTTATGGAGGCTCCATAACTGAATCAAAACTCATGAGGTTTGCAAACAGGGTACCTCTACTCTACCAGCAAGGCGATTGTGCCATAACAAAGGCAGCTTCAGAAATAGATTGGAGAAGATATGGTTTCGACTCTGACAAACTGCCTTCAGGACCTGTTGTTATATTTGTGCATATGATATCAGTCTGGGTTCCATTCACGTCAGAATCCAAGGAAGCAGTTGCATCATATCCAATAATAATCAAGGAGGTCAAGCTTGCCTTGCAGGAATGTGCAAGGAAGGTTTCATTATACTTATCTGGTATTAGAAAAGCGCAGGCTGTTGCAGAGAGAAAATCTATCTTCGAAAGGTATGCACATGAAACAGCTGTCGCGTTGAATGAACTTACAGGAACAAGTATTGAAGATATGGAAAAGAAGATAAAGGATATAGTTAATGAGAGATGGGAAGATATTGATATATATCAGAAGAATAACAATTCAAACGGCGAAAAAGAAGATGCCGAGATAGAAGAAGCAAACGACAAAAAAGAAGAGACCGAGACAGAGAAAAAGAAACCAGAAGAGAAAAAAGAAACTGAAGAGAAATCTAAGGAAGGAGAATAGGCATGACTGAAAGAGTAGAAAAACCAAAAGAGGAGCTTGTAAGGTTCGGAAAGGGTGTAGTAGGACAAATAAACAAAAAGGACGCCCCGTCAATCAACCTTCCAATAAGAACACTTGCAAACATATTTTTTGATGATAAGAGTAAGACAATAAAGCTTGGTAGCAAAGTGAGCAACAGGACATATCTGAATGTGGCTCATACTAGGAAATTCATGCAGACAATCATGGTTGCAGCAGAATGCAAGAAGATCATAGATCAGAATGTTTACACATCAATCAGAGATTTATATTACGCCTTGAAGCGCACAATACCAGACACAAAGGAAAACACATTTGAAGAGCAGGGCGAAAGCGATCCTATACTTGAGGATATAGAAGCAGCTCTAAACACACTTAGAGAGAGACTGCATCTCCAGGCAGATAGAAAGGGTTATCTTGCAGGCAATATAATAATCAAGGATACAGGAGACTCCATAGATGCCTCCAAGATGGGTTCTTCAGGTTGGGCAATACCATCAAACGTGGAATCAGAAAGAATTAACTTTGGGAAATGTGATGCTGAATACGTGCTACTTGTGGAGAAAGATGCTGTTTGGCAGAGATTGAACGAAGATAAGTTCTGGAAGAAGCATAATTGTTTGATAGTTACAGGAAAAGGACAGCCTGCACGAGGTGCGAGAAGGCTCATAAACAGACTGCATCACGAATTCAAGCTTCCCATATACGTTTTGACTGATGCTGATGTGTGGGGTTATTATATATATTCTGTAATAAAGCAGGGTTCAATCAATCTTTCATTCCTATCAGACAGGCTGGGAACACCTGAAGCCAAATTCATTGGTCTGACAACAAGGGACGTTGATACATTCAAGATACCAAAGAACGTGACAATCAAATTGAATGATCAGGACACAAAAAGAGCAAATGAGATGCTCAATTATGTCTGGTTCAAAAAACAGCCATGGCAGGATGAGATAAATCATATGATGAAAGTGGGCTACAAACTCGAGCTTGAGGCCCTGTCAGCAAAGGGAATAAAATTCATCAGCGAGAAATACCTGCCACAGAAGATAGAAAGTAAGGATTTCCTACCTTAGAATGTAACTGGTCCATCCCTTTTCTTTTCAGTTATTTCAGTCTCTCTTCTTTCGAAGTCTTTGGGATTTATGTCTATAACAGCCTTGTCTTTGCACTGATCATTATTAATGGACTGGTCTGTTATGAACTTACCCCTAAGCCTGCAAAAGCCGACTATAATGCCTGATTGGCTTGAAACGTCTGTTACTTTTTTATCGTAATAGCCACATTTTTTGCAACGAACCATGTTTTATGATTCACAATAAGTAATTTAAGTTTGCCACCCCCTTTAATAAAGTAAGTAAAATGAGGTTGAATATGGGATACACCTTAATCATAACCGAGAAACCAAGTGCATCCGAAAGGATAGCAAACGCCTTAGCTGACGGAGAAATAGAAAAAAAGGTAAGTAACAAAGTTGCCTACTATAAGATAACACGCGGCGGCAAAGACATTGTGATATCATCTGCAGTGGGACATCTTTTTATTCTCACAGAAGATACTAAGACTTCAACCTGGACTTATCCGAGTTTTGCTGTAAAATGGACTCCTACATACTTGGATAAAAATAACGTGTGGTCCAAGAAATATTTCGACAATATGAAAAGGGTTGGTGAAGGAGCTACAGAATTCATCTCTGCATGCGATTTTGATATTGAGGGCAGCACAATAGCCTACAACATAATGAGATTTATTTTTAATCTTAAAGATGGGAAGAGGATGAAGTTCTCAACACTGACAAAAGAAGAACTCATAAATGCTTATGAAAATGCATCCGAGCATCTGGATTTTCCTCAGATAGAAGCAGGTCTAACAAGACACCAGATTGATTGGTATTTCGGCATAAATATTACGCGTGCACTAACACTCGCACTGGAACATTCAGGCGGTTATTGGATCCTATCCACTGGTCGTGTCCAGGGCCCAACACTTTCATTGTTGAAATCAAAACAGCAGGAGATTAAAAATTTCAAACCAAAACCTTTTTGGGAGATAGAGCTTGCGACCAAGATAAAGGACAGTGACATAATAGCAAAACATGTAGAAGACAAATTCTGGGAAAAATCCAAGGCTGATTCTATAGTTGCAAAAATAAAAGGGAAAAAAGAGGGTGTTATAGATTCTGTGGAAAAGAAAGAGCAAAAACAGATGCCTCCGTTCCCTTTTGATCTCACAACTCTGCAAAGGGAGGCTTATAACATTTTTGGATACTCACCAAAGCAAACACTTGATATTGCTCAGTCTTTATATGAACAGGCTGTTATCAGCTATCCACGAACATCAAGCCAGAAACTTCCAGCGAAACTTGGTTTCCAGACAATCCTGAAGAAACTTTCAAGCCAATTGGAATACCATGATGTTGCAAGCAAACTGCTTGCCAAAAAGTTTCTGAAACCAAACGAAGGAAAAAAGTCAGATCCTGCACATCCTGCAATCTACCCCACTGGTGTAAAACCCAAGCAATTCAATTCATATCAGAAGAAGTTATATGACTTGATTGTTAAACGTTTCTTTGCTGTTTTTGGTGATCCTGCAGTTCGTGAAATGATAAAGATGTTGATTGATGTGAATGGAGAAATATTTGTAGTTCATGGAGCAAGAACAATCAAAGCAAACTGGATAGAGTTCTACAAACCATATGCCAAGTTCAAGGATGTTATCTTGCCTGATGTAAAGAAGGGTGATAATATTACCATCAAGAAACTTGATCTCCTAGATAAGGAGACACAGCCACCTAGCAGGTATACACAGGCTTCCATATTAAAGGACATGGAAAAGCTTGGACTTGGAACTAAATCTACACGGGCTCAGATACTAGAAACACTTTACGATCGTGGTTACATAAAGGAAAAATCGATCATAGTTACAGAGCTTGGTGAAGCTGTTATAAATGCATTGGACAAGTATTGTTCCGAAATCACATCCCCTGAACTAACAAAGCAAATGGAAGAGAACATGGAATCTGTTGAGAATGGTACAAAGAAAAGAGAAGAAATATTAAGTGAGGTAGAAAAAAATCTAAGAACCATACTATCCAAGTTCAAGGAAAATGAAAAAGCAATAGGCAAAGGAATACTCGAAGCAGTGAAACAATTGGAAAAGACTAGAAATAACTTGGGCAACTGCCCTAAGTGCACACAAAACATGAGGATTATACACTCCAAGAGAACAAAGAAGCGTTTCGTCGGCTGTAGTAATTACCCAAAATGTCATAATTCATACCCACTTCCACAAAATGGCAACGTGACTGTTTTATCCAAGACATGCCCAACATGCGGTTTATTCTTGGTTTCAATTAAGAGCAAGGGTAAAAGACCATGGAGACTCTGTGTGAAATGTGGTTTTGAGAAGAGCAAGGAAAAGGCTGCAAAGGGAAAAATCAAGAAAGCAGAGACAAAAACTGGTGCAAAAACAGAAGCAAAACCTGATACAAAAACAGAGCCAAAAACAAAGTCTACTGTGAAAAAATAATTCTTATTGTCTTTCGTAGAATGCCCAGTCAATCATAAACGCGGCTACAATGAACATTAGTATGATAATAATGCCCAGCACAATCAACAGCAAAGGATCCACACCTGCAAAGAGGCCGTAAAAAAACAGAGAAAACAAAAAAATGAACACTATTAATAAGACCAATGTGACATAAACCTTTTCCTTGTTTCTGTGATGTATATCATCTATTATCGGATTTACCATGAATTATTCTTACATCTTTTGTTTTAAAAAAGAAAAAAGGTTCTCAGTTAACTAAAATACACATGCTCCGTCTATACAATTGCCCCAGACTGATCCGTTTGTTGTGTTCATGAAACAGCTAGCGTAATCGCTGTATGAACCTGTACCAATGCAATAGTATTCTATTACTGAATAATCCCCATCACAGTAATCTGTGTAGCTGAATGGTACATTGTCGTCATATCCTGACACTGTTCCTTGTGTTTCTATATCATATCCATCCATGTCTGCGCATGAGTCACATACTCCACAATCTTCTTCACATGTGCCGCATGTCTCATCTCCGTTGCAAGTGCCGTCACCGCAATAGATTGGTGGCGCGTTGTATTCATCGTTGTCTGTTGGCGATGTGCATCCTGGATCCTGCATGTCTACTAGACTGTCTCCATCATTGTCGTTTCCGTCGTCACATTGTACATTTGGATTTGTCTCTGTATTGTCAGTCTTTTTGCTGCATCCGGGATCTGCTGGGTAGTCTGTGTATCCATCTCCATCATTGTCTATGCCGTCGTTGCAGGCCTTTACTCTACCTGCCTCTACATCATGCGCTGTCATGGAGACGATTGCTATAGCGAAACTGAGAACAACAACGATTGCTAGAATCGTTGCGATTCCAAAAGAAGCTTTTCTTGTTACCATTTGTTTCACTTGAAAAATGTTATTTTAATAATATTTAAGCAAGAATGTTCCAGAAAGTACCCAAAACCTACTGCTGGCTGTGCAGAGAAACTGACTTGATTTCTACAGGCTCATTCCGTTTTTCAGGCATCCTTATAGCCTTTCTGATCATCATGAGCCTCTTCTTTGGGCCTGGCACAGATCCTGAAACAAGCATGTAAGCGCCCTTGACAACACCATATTTGACAAAGCCACCCTTTGGTGTGATATCCCCGGCACCTATCTTCAGCACCCTTTTGTTGTGTTCAGTTCTTGTCTGAAATCCCAACTGACCAGGCATGGCAATCTTTCCAGGAAGAACTCTTGCAGGACTTCTTGGGCCTATAACACCTGTGTGTCTTCTTTTACCCTTGTCCTTTCTGGTCCTGATCTTGATTCCAAACCTTTTTACAGGCCCTTGAAAACCCTTCCCCTTGGTCACTGATTTGACATCAACCCAATCTCCGCCTTTGAAAACATCCTCAGCCCTTATTTCAGTTCCTAGCTTTTCTTTTGCATATGTCCACTTCTGCTTTGCTTCACCAGACAACTGCATTTCAAATAACTCTGGCTTCTTTTTTCCAATTCCAGATTCCTTTGGCTTGGTGTGAACAAGTAATCTTACATCATCAAACTCCTGCTTGTCAAGTTCCTCAATCACTTTCTTGTTGTCAATCTTTTTGGGTATTGTGATTTTCCTAGGAAGGTTCTTATCCATTTTCTCATTCCAGACAGTCTTCATCACCCTCAGGCGTAGTGGGTTTTTCTTGTATACCCTGATTCCGCAAACAACAACAGATGGACAGTCAAAAACAGTAACAGCCTTGAAAACCTCTTCACCTTCTGTTGGCGAGTTTTTCCTGCTGTCCACATATGAGACCTGTGTCATACCTGCCTTGTAACCTGCAAAGAACATAGGAGAAACCTCTCCAGCGACAATCCTTCCTTTGAAATGTGGATATATTCTTTTGGCCCTCTTTTTTGGCCAGTATGCTCTACTTCCCTTGACAGGTCTATATCCTCTAGCCATAATATCACCTATACTCTACGACCTCTGCTTCCTCCCTTCTTTCTTGTCGAATCATGTGGTATTGGAGTGACATCCTCTATCTTTCCTATCCTGAGACCAGCTCTGACAAGAGCTCTTATTGCAGGCTGTGCACCTTGTCCTGGCATTCGTTTCTTGTTTCCGCCAGGGGCACGTATCTTCAGATTTATGCCTACAAAGCCCTTTGATATTGCTTCCTCTGCTGCTCTTCTTGATGCAATCATTGCAGGGAAGGAGCTTCCCTTGTCTTTATCCCTGTTTGTTACCATGCCTCCGGTTATCCTCGAGATTGTTTCAGCTCCTGTGATGTCTGTTATGTGAATTATGGTGTTATTCGTAGAAGAGTAAATATGAGCTATTCCCCATTTTCCCTGTCTAGTTTTCTTTTCTATCATTCTCAACATCTCCCTTTAGTTCTTCTGTCTTTTCTTCCTTGTGGGTTTCCTCAGGTTTCTTCACAGGCTTATTCTTCTGAGGCTCGTCCTTCTTGAATAAATTCTGTGACGATGGATGCAGTTTAATCTTGGTTTCCTCTTCTGCCTCGACAAAATACGATGGGAACTTTATTTTCCTATCATCAATGCAGATGTGACCATGAACTATGCACTGTCTTGCAAGCTTGGGCTTATCAATCAATCCCTTTTTTACAATCACTGACTGGAGTCTTCTGTCAAGGATATTTGTTATGCTTAGTGCAAGTATATCATCAAGTCCACTTGTTTTTTCAAGCAAACCAAGTTTTTTCATTTTTTCTACGAGTATATCTTCCCTTCTCTTGTCGTTTGCAGCAATTAATTTTCTTGCCCTTGCTCTGTATTTTCTGAGTATCTCCTCAGCCTTCCAGAGTTCCTTCTTTCTTCTCAGGCCATACGTTCTCATCAAAATCCTATCTTCCTTGATCTGGGCAGAATTCCATGGCACCTTAGGTTTCTTATATGTGTTTCTGATATTTCTCATAACTACTTACCCTTTGCCTTTTTCTTCCTTACACCCACAGTTGAACCCTTCCTGAATGAGGATCTTGTTCTTTGCCCTCTTACTGGAAGGCCAATAGAATGCCTGACACCCTTATATGTCTTTAGTTTCTTCATTGTGTTTATATCCATTCTTTTTGTGAAGTCTAGCTGGCTGACACTGAGATGCATGTTCTTTCCTGTTGCTGGGTCAAATCGCCTGTCATATAGCCATGATGGGATATTGTATTTTGCTGGATTGGCGATCACATCCTCTAATTCCTTTATCTCATCATCAGACAACTCGCCTACGATCTTGTCGGGGTTTTTGTACACAAAAGAAATAGCATTACCAAACATAAAGGACACTCCCCTTATCTTTCTTATGGCTATCTTAACCGGCTTATTTCCATCTAAGTTTGTCTCCATGATTCTTACAATGGATTTAAGGTCCTTAGCCATAGTGTACCTCTTATGAATTTATATGAGTTTAATAACTATAGTAGTTATAAAGCTATATAAATAATTTAAATCAGTTATATAGAGAAAAAGAGTGTGGATATATGAAAGTGCCTGTTTATAGCACCAAAGGAGAAAAGACAGGAGAAATGAACCTAGCCAAGGCGTTTTCCCAGCCTGTAAGAAAGGACCTGATAAAAAAGGCAGTTCTCTATGAACAATCCCTGACAAGACAGGCCTATGGAGCAGATCCCTTGGCAGGAAAGAGGACGTCTGCTCATTATCATGGAAGAAGAGGAATCAGGCATTCTATGATGAACAGGGAGATGGCTAGAATGAAGAGGATTCATGGTCAGGGTCATCTTAATTTCACAGCCCGTTTTGTTCCCCAGGCAGTCAAGGGTAGAAAGGCGCACCCACCCAAGGCTGAGAAGATCTGGGAGAAGAAGATGAACAAGAAGGAGTTCCTGAAGGCTCTTTTATCTGCCGTGTCTGCGACAGGCAAGAAAGAGATGGTTGAAGAGAGGGGACACAAGATAACTGGTGTGAAGCATGTTCCCATGGTAATTGATGATAATTTCCAGGAGTTGAAGAAGGCAAAAGAAGTAAGAGAAGCGCTTCATGCCATTGGTTTTGACAAGGATCTTGAAAGAGCAGAAAGTAAAAAGGTCAGGGCAGGCAGGGGAACCATGAGAGGCAGGAAATACACAAGAAAGAAGGGCCCACTGATCGTAGTAGGCGAGGACAAAGGCATAGAAAAGGCAGGAAGAAACCTCGCAGGCGTTGACATAGTCACAGTCAAGAACCTCTCACTCGAGCTGCTTGCACCAGGAACACACCCAGGTCGTTTGTGCTTATGGACAAAATCAGCAATGAACGAGCTCGACAAGCTCAACTGAAGG
>JBDRNB010000066.1:0-3736 GCA_043811635.1 Candidatus Aenigmatarchaeota archaeon | reverse complement strand
TGGTATTGCAGTGTAACTGAAACAGGCGGTGTGTGGAGCACTTTTCAAGAATTTTGTTCTGGCACAGGTTTTTTTGGAGAGCCTGGAGAGATTATTCTAGAGGCAGAAGGGCCTATTGATGCTCCTGATGGTGCTGATGGCTGTTGTGGTGATGACCCACTTCAACTACCTGAATTCGGAACCTGTGGAGGTGGGTTTTCAGGAGATGCGTGTAATGACGCTAATGTTTTCGGTGAATGCGATGGGCTTTCTGATTGCTGTGATTGGGTCGAGGTTCCTTCAGAAGAATATGAATGTTGGCCTGCAAGGCATTCTTGTCTTGGTCTTTCTCCTAGTGAATGCGGCCAGTGTGGCGGCTGCAATTGGTTAGAGTATGAAGGAATTTGTGGCGGAAGTGTTGCTTTACAAACATGTACATTATTAACTCTAGAAGGAAGGGATTCTTGTGAAGCGCGTTCAGGTTGTTGTGAATGGAGGGAAGTGCCATCTACAGAGTTTAGATGCATGCCAAAACCAGTAGAGTGTGATGACTTGCCTACTAATGCTTGTATTGAGTGCGGCTGTCATTTAAGCGGTGCACAATATTTTATTCAAGGAGATTTTGGTTATATAACAAATGATCAATCATATATTTGTATAAATGATTCTGACGGATCTAATAATATTGATCTTACTGCAGGAAAATGGAATTGGTGGGATGGAAGCGTGCATCATTATGTTATCCATGACATTCCTGGCTTGACACAGGCTGTTTCTAATGGTCTTGGTTGGTTTTATTGTGATGCAACAGGAACTTTGGAAATAAATCCGGACGCTCCAGACATAACAGAACGGGGCGATAATGAGGTTGTACCTTCAGGAACCTCGCCTACAGATCATGATCAAAGAGGAGTTTCTCAGTTTTGGCCTGATGCTGATTGTGATGGTTATGCAAATTGTGACGGCAATGAAGATGGTGTGCCTGGTCCTGAGGATGATGTATTTGGTTGGAAGTGGCCCAAGTGTTCCTCTGCCAAGCATCATGCTTGTGAATGGAATCCAACTACAGAAGCATATTATGGTGCTGATTGTGTGGGCACAGATTTATATCCTATAACAGAACCGTGTGATTCTTCAGGCTCAGATCCGGGTGATCCGGGTGGTTCTGATGGTGGCAGAGTATCTTTTGATGATTTTTCTTACAAACGAGGAGGAATACCACCCCCTGAAGATACAGAAGAATTGTGTTCTGATGAGATAGATAATGATTTTGATGATAAGATAGATTGTGTTGATCCAGATTGTCTGGCTGCAGACTTAGATATTTGCACTCCTGAGCCTGATGTTGAGATTTGTGATGATGGTGAAGATAATGATGGAAACGGGCTTGAGGATTGTGATGATCCTGCTTGTGTTGGGTATTCTGGTGGAGGAACGGGTTGCGTACCCTCGCTTATGTTTGATTCATTTGTGGCTGCAGGCAATTCATTTTTATGCTATAAAGACGAAGGCAAAAATTATTTTGGTGAATGCTATGTTCCTTTCAGTACAAGAACACATCCAAATCTGGAAAGCTATTATAATTTTGCAAGTATAAACACATTTTATTATGGGTCTTCAACTCATGTTTTGACAAACTTTAATGCTTATGCTGATGGTGTGCTTGAAAATTATATTCAGATTTTTGCAGGTTCTGAATCAAAACGATATGTTTTTGAGGATTTTAGTGGATATGATTCTTTTTCATTTGATATAATGTATAATACGCCTGTGACAATCAAGTTTACAAATGATGCTGGCCAAACTCAAAATATTCAGATTGGAGATTATTCTATTAATGGAGATTCGATTGATGTTTTCCATCATGTGATTATCCCTATTGACCACATTTTCCCTGAGAGCAGCCAGGTAATTAATGAGATTGAGTTTCAATCCGCGCCTGGATTTCTTATCTACGCAGATAATCTCATATTTCACACTTTAGGAACTGCAGATGATTCCCAGAACAGGATCTGCGGAGGCCGAGGAGGCTGGATAACTGATCTAGACCCTTCTGCTTATAATGAAGATGATTTTACAACTTATCAAGCAGAGATGTATGCTTGCAACAAGATTGTGCCTCTTGGCTATGGTGGTATTGGCTGGACAGGAACAAAATGTTGCGGAGATGATTCAACCAAAGCCAGTCCAGAATATTATACTGACAAGGATGCTGGTTGTTTTATGGGGAGCGTAATCCCAAATGGAAACAATGTCAGCTTTATTTTGAATAATGAGGATTTTGAGCATTTGTTGTTCTCAAATGACCGGTTCTGGTCTTGTAGAAAACCAGCCACAGAGTATGATATCTATCATCCTGGTGATGGAAGTAATGGCCAGGATCTAATACCAGATGATTCTGTGGTTGAAATATGCGCCCGCAAAGGCGACAAGGTATGTTCTCATGATGACAAATGGGAGCTTATTTCTGAATATGAAGAGCATGATTTTGATTATCAAGGCCAGCTTGCTTATTGTAAAGAAGGAGTTTTATATTTTAAGAGCGCAGTATATGATTGGGTTAATCAGTATGCTAAGGCTTGCTCAGAACCAACATGTTATTGCCGTTCTAACTTGAGCACAGACTGTCCTGCTGAGGCAGATAATTGTGTTCTTGATGAAACAGTCGCAGATGGACATATTTGCCTTGATGGGAATTGGACCACAAGGACCGCCCTGATGGCAGGCTATCTTTATGACTTTGCAAAAAACAAGAATGATTATGTCCTATCATGCAATGTGGATGATAAGACGCTCTATGAGGGTGAAACCTGGAATGGACCAGAATTAACTGATTCTGTGTGTGTATTAAAGATTCCTGGAAACACAGAAGCAAGCCAAGTGATTATTGGAGCTGCTTTAAAAGATGGAGTAAATCTAGGTACTATTGCCGGATTTTACAGGGCTGAAGGAGATAATAAGCCCAATATTCCTGCAGATATTGATCTTTCAAATTGTCTTGGCGCGCCTGTTCTTTGCTATAGCAAGCACGAAAGTGCAGAAGATGACATCAATAGATATGATATTGATATTTATTATATGCCGGATGAGCACTTCTTCTTTGTCTCAAACAAGGATGATAATTTTGAAGATGTTCTGGATTCGGGTGTGAAAAAAACATTCTGGAAGCGTTTATTTAGCATATTTGACAACATTGAATCCTGGTTTGGAGGCTCAACTGCAAGGGATCTTGATCTTTCTACAAATATGAACAAGCTTTACATAAACGAGTTTGCGGCTGGAAGCACAATATATGCATTCCAAGAAACATCTTATGACCCTGATTCAAGAGAGCCAAATCCAGCAAACAGGGTTAAAGAGATGCTTTCAGTAACATTTTATGGCGTAGGCAGTTCAGGATATGATTATTTAAGCAAAAATTTCAAAGTTGCAGATATTGAATATGATGACGATACCATTCAACTGATTTCAAAAGATGTTACTGGTTCTGAAATCAGCAAACTACAAAAATTAAGATTGTATGCGCCTCCGGGTGGCGGAGCATCTCCTATTTTTGCAAAAACATAGACAACTTTTGAGAAAGACAGTTAAATTAATAAATAACACTATTCTTTCGTTTTTAGTGAGGTAATAAAATGAGACAACCAAAATATGCTGGATTATTCTATGAAAGTGCAGAATCATTATTAAGAAAACAAATTGAGGAATGTTTTACCAATGAAAGAGGTCCTGGAGAGCTGCCAGGTAAGAAAAAGAA
>JBDRNB010000065.1:0-9970 GCA_043811635.1 Candidatus Aenigmatarchaeota archaeon | reverse complement strand
GATCACGCGCTCCAGATGATCCCAGTAATCCCCTTCCTGTATGCAATGCCCCTCAGAGCTGCATATCTCTCCGCCAAGGTAGTTGTAATTATCATTCTTCAATGATATGAAATGTCTGTCGCTGTCAAACTTGAATCCGCGCTCTGCAAATATCTGGATAAGATCAATTATCCGTGGCCTTATATTTTTCATCTCCTTGATGCTCTCCTTCAGCTGATTCATGTCAGGTATCTTCAGGAAGCCTCCTATCTGCGGATACATTGGATGAACAGCTCTTCCGGCAACACGTGTGCACAGGTTGTTTCCAACCTTCTTGACATCAAATGCATCGTGCAGGTACTGGTGATTCTTGCCTTCGAACTGGAGAACAGAATCAACTCCAAAGATGTCTGGCAGGCAGAAGAGATACAGATGAAGAGCGTGATCGCGTATCATCAGTCCGTTCATGGTCAGGTTTCTGAGCAGCATGGTCTGTTCTGAAGGCTTGATCTTGTACGCATTTTCTATGGCCTCTATGCAGCATGTGTTGTGTGCTATGCTGCACGTACCGCATATGCGCGAGACTACTTGTGCTATGTTATTCACAGGCTTTCCCTTGATTGCTTGAGTATAGAACCTCTTATTCTCTGTGATTTGAAGCTGGACATCCTGAACCTCTCCTTTGCGTATTTTTATTCTAAGGTCTGCATGACCTTCTATCTTGCTCATTTGATCAATCTCTATGTCGCTTGTCTTGTGCATGCTTTCTACCTCGGAACATTCAAGCCCGACTGGCTGAAATATTTGTACATCTTCTCCACGAAAACCTTGTCAATCATAGGGCATCCAGGCACGCTATCATCAACCTTCACAAACTTGTGGAGAGGTTCAACTGTTTTGTTCAAACCGAACTTATCGAGCATCGGCTGTATCTCCTTCATCTTCTTCTCATCAAAAAAGTTCCTGTGATTTGATGGTGTTCCGTCGATTGCGCAGGAACCCAATGCTATCAGTATCTTGGAGTTTTTGCGTATCTGACGCAGTCTCTTTGCCTCTTTCTCTGCAGATATTGCTCCTTCAACTATGGCTATGTCTATGTCCTTCAATATATTATTTTTCTGGAGAGCCCTGGAATACTGAATGTGTATGTGATCCTTCCACTTGAATAAGTAATCATTAAGAGTTTCTATAAGTGTTATCACACAGCCCTCATCTCCTGTGAAAGAGAAGATGCCCAGGTTAACCTTCTTGGCCATGATAATATATTTCACTCCAGGATATTAAACAGTTTTCTTTGTTTTTGAATTAGCCGAAAAACTAACGCTTAAATATATTCTTTCTAATAAGATAAATATAGTTTTTGAGGGGTTGTTTTGATGGCGAGCTGGTTTAGAAGGATATTTGGTTCTTTGTTCAAAAGACAAAAGGAGATAAAACTCGGCTTGTACGGGCCTGTTAATTCTGGAAAGACCACGCTTGCTAACAGGATCTGCATGGATTGGCTTGGAGAGGAGATAGGAAAAGTTTCTTCAATTCCACATGAAACACGAGAGATCCAGATGAAGGAGAAGGTCACGATTAAGAACAGGGGCAAATCACTCACTTTTAATTTGATTGACACGCCAGGTATTGCAACCAAGATAGATTTTGAAGACTTTGTCAAGGCCGGTCTGAAGAAGGTGGAGGCAAAGACGCGCGCCAAGGAAGCGACAAGGGGTGTGATCGAGTCAATTAAATGGCTTGACAATATGGACATGGTTCTTGTTGTTCTGGATTCTACAATGGATCCAATAAACCAGGTAAATATCACGATATTAGGTAATCTTGATGCAAGGGATATACCTCTTTTGATTGTTGGTAACAAGATGGATTTGAAATCAGCCAACCTGGACAGGATAAAATCTGCATTCCCGTCATATAAGACACTTCCAATAAGCGCCAAGACAGGAAAGAATATAAATGATCTGTACAAGAGCCTTATAGATTCGTTGAGATAATATGAATGTAAAATTCAAGCTTCTGGCATACGAGAAATTCAAGAAGGATGGTTTTGAAGCGCTGATTCATGACTTGAAGGAGAGCAAGATTGTTCTGATTGATGCAAAGCTAAGCTCGGAGCAGGAAGCCTATGTAATAGAGGAGACAATGAAGCAGATTGGTGATAAATTCTCAGGCATTGAGCTTGCATCCCTTTCACTCCTGAATGAGGAGGCTCTTGGAGGATTTGAGAAATTCAAGAATGCAATTCTGGAAACAATCATAGGAAAGAAGAGGGGATTCACAATTATAGGGCCTGCAAAGATTGTTCATAAGATCAAGAAGAATCCAGAAGAGCTTACCCTTTTAATGTAATATATATAGTATAAAGGGAACACATATATTAATCTTCTTCTCATATTATAGTTGAGTAATATGCCAAGTAAGTGTACAAAATGCGGGAAAGTGCATCCTGATAATTCAAACTATCTTCTGAACGGATGCGACAACTGTGGTTCTAAATTCTTCTTCTTTATCAGGCAAGAAGCGGCAGAAAAGTTGGAGGAAAGCCTTATAGACCTGACTCCGAAAGAGATAGAGGAGATAGAGAGGGATGTAAGAGACATAATACCCAAGAACATGAACCCGGATGATACGGTTGTCCTGGATCTGGAAGCCATACAAGTGATAAAGCCTGGTAAATACCGAATTGATGTTTCAAACCTGTTCAAGCAAAATCCTGTTGTAATACGCGTTGGGCCTGGTAAATACGAGCTCGACTTCACTTATCTGACAAAGATGCTGAAAATACGCAAGTCTAAGTAATTTATTGTGGCAAAGACATATTCTTATTATGGAAAAGGGTTTGGTATTATTAGCTCTGTTATTATTCATCTGTTTCTTACCTTCAGCTTTAGCTGCTCCGACAGCTTACATAACAGAGGATGTTCATGCTGCTTTCTTTCCTAACGGGAGCCTGGACGGGGCTGTGACTAGAGGTGGCATGATTGAGGTTTCTGTTGGGAATACACAGGACGTGATGCAGTATATAATACTAAATATATCATCAATAGCAGGAACAAACCTTCAGTCAGTTGAAACATACAAGAATGTTGCTGGCTCGCCAACAAGCCCACTTGACAGGACTCCCATGTTCCTGAACACAACAAACGATCCAAGGGATATTATTTACCAGATTACAAACCCTTCTATCACGCCTGTTATAAACTTCATGGTTAACTACTCGAATCTTGGGACGGGACATGACATAAATGGATCAAGCATGTTCTTGTTTGATGTGATACTTGATCTGAATTATTCTGCTCCGCTGACTAATTCGCAGATGTCATTCCAGGTTGCTCGGAACACATTTGGCTTGAATGATTCCATGACGCTGTATGATGTGAGTTCATCTTCAGGCTCTGCTAATATATTTGATACAGATGGCGACACATTCTTTGACAGGGTTACATGGACAGGAGATATGTTCCCTGGAACAAGTATAGCTATCTCATTCAAGGCCAACATAACACCTGATGTCAATTACAACCAGACATTCCTTTCTGTAAACACAGAATCAGGCAGCAGCCTGGCTCGCAACACAGACAGCTCATCAACATATACAGGCATCACATTCACAGACAGGTTCAGCAAGGGGCCTGTGAGGCAGGGAATAGAGATGATAAACAGGGATAACAACTGGTATGTGCGAGGCTTCCTGAGGAATGTTGCATCTGGCCTGGATTACGTAGTTAATGGGTGGAGCCTGTATAGAATCACTGGCATGGCATTCACCCCTCTTATTTCAGATACCATAACACTTGTCATGCAACCAACGAATGTGATCTATACAGATATTTATGATGCAACCACAGGTGAGAAGCACTTCTACGCATCAGAGTTTGATTGGAGTGTTGTTTGGGGTGCATCCCAGACAACCGGAAGTACAGAGAGTTTGCTGAGGATGCCTACTTTATACCAGATAGATGCGTGGTCTGATAAAACCATCACAGTGACCTCAAACACGCAGACATCAAGGACTGTGGATATTGAGGACAGGGTAAGGCATCTTGGACATTCAAGGATTGATGTCAATGGAGCTGCGATAAACTCCACATTCTCCCACATGTCTGTTTCAGGTGTTGCAACAGCATGGCAGGTTTCTAATCTACATGTTTACTATGTGAATGCTTCAGGCCAGTTTGAAATATCAGGTGCTTCAACCATCATACAGGATGCAACCGCAACATCTGATGGGTTTGTCTATGTGAGTGTCAATAACCTATCAGCTCTTGGTCATGTGATAGAACAGAATGAGGATTTCATGATTGTGTATACGCTTACAGGCACTCCTCATTCAGCAAATCTGAACTACAACCTAGGAGCCACAACAACATTATGGACTCTATCAGGAACCCCAATAACACTGTCTGCACCATACTTCCTGTTCATACTGGGAATTTCAGTTGGGCCTGGGCCTCAACCAGGAGATGGTGGCGGAGGTGGTGGCGGAGCAGCACCAGGACCTGCACCTGTCCTTTATGCAGATATAGTGAAGACAGATAGTGAGCTGTACTTCTTGGAATCAGATCTTGTTAACATCACTGTCCTGGATAAGATCATAGATACAGGAGACAAGGGTGTGAGGGACATAAACATGTTCTTGTTTGTTCCCATAGGAGGAAGCCTTGACACATCAAGGACAAGCATAAGGTTGTTTGAATCTTCCACGGGAATATGGAAGCAGTGGAAAAGAGGCGTGGACTACACACTTGAGAACAGGGGTTCCACATTCATAGGTGACAGGGAGTTCACGGAATATTACATAAAAAGGATTGTGGATGATCCTCTTGATACCGGACTCACTTTGTACAATAATGATAAGATTGAAATTAACTATCCAACCAAGATACCATTCGGGACGAGCTACATACTCACACGAATCTCAGGTGTGAACTACTATGAGGATAAAATCATGTTTGAGGATGTGTACAATCCTGTGAGAAGGGAAGGGGAACTGGATCCTCTGGAGATAGATGAGACAGGATGGATTCAGGCAAAGGTGTATGTAGACAAGCCTGTTGCGTGGAGAAAGTATTATGAAGTGTTTAATCCGAATGATGTTGCAGTGGAGAAGCTTATGGTGACTGATGTGTTTGATGATGTGATGGGTGTTTATATGAATGAGCATGGCAAAGAGCTTGTTCAGCTGTCTCTGAACAAGAAGGATAATACGTTTGTTGAGTGGATTGTTAAGATACAGCCTGGCGAGAGTAAGGCATATGTAATAGAGGCTGTTACACCTCCTGTGATAGAAGTGAGAAAGGAGACAGATGTTCTGCATTTCAATGAGACCTTGGCTACGTTTGCAGTCAACACAACAATAACAAACTTTGCCCTGGAAAACTATACTAATGTGTCTTACATATTCAATGTGAAGCCAGCCAACATAAGGTCTATAGATGATTACATACTGAACCTGATGCACGAGCATGATAATGGAACAGAGATCATCATACCGTACATGAATCCCGGAGGCTCTTTGAATATATCCATGATATATGTGCAAAAGCCGCCTATCCTGGTCACGTTCCTGGACAAGGAGGAGTACTTCAGAAATGAGACCGGCTTATTCACAATTCTGGTCATACCATCTGAGAATGAGTATGGGCCTTATCTGGAGGTTGAGATAGTGGGGCCAGATAATGAGACAGGAACTGTGTATGCTGACATAATAGAGACTGGAATAGCAGGCGATGATGAAGTGAAGATCACAAGGGATATCAATTTTGCTTCCCTCAGATCAGGCAGGTACGTTATAAACACAAAGTACAACCGGGACTTTGAGACGATCCTGACAGACCAGGAGGAGTTTGAGATAAAGGAGCCTGATATATTTGTTGTGATGCTGCCTTATATTGTGATTGTGGTGATAGCTGTTCTGCTCGTAGGCTACATTATATTTACAAGATACAAGAAGAGAACATACAGGCAGGAGATGAAGGAGATTGAAAAGGATATAAAAAAGTTATAAACCTTTGTTTTTGACTGTAAAGGCTTAAAAATGTTAGCTTCATTATATACTTATAAGGGAGTTTGAACAATAATTAGGTATAAGCTCTATACGGGCGAGGGATGTTTAATGAGGAATATTGTGGTTGCGGCATTTGTTATCAGTTTTTTGTTCTCAGCAGCTACAGCAGTTGCAACTGAAATAGCTCCCGTTTGGGGCCCTATTGGATATCTGACAGAAGTGTCTCATGCTCATTACTATGCAAACGGTTCAGTAGACATGGACGAGGTTACAAAAACACCTACATTATATAGTGGATGTTACCCAGATTCAAACCCATGTAGGTTTGGATATGTGGATGTATCACTTCCAAACGCACAGACAGTTCTTCAGGATATCAGACTCAATGTGACTGGAACCCAGATTGGGGATTACATAGCCGACACCAATCTGTTCTGGAACAATGACCCAATAGCAAAGTCTGGTGTTGCTGTTTCATACCCAACTGCACGCGACAGGAGCAGAGTTTATGTTAACACATCAGAAGCTGTGAATGCTTCACATTATAACATATCAGATTCTGTAGACATGCCTGCACTTGCACTTAAGCTTGATTACTCAAATGATGCTGGTGGGGATGATATATATGATGATCATAATGTGGATAAAAGTGTGAACACCATGTCACTTACATTAACTGTTACCAATCCTTCTTCTATTGCATATCCTTCAGACGTGCGGATTCAATTTGAGCAGGGAACAGGACCAACAGGACAGGATGTTGTTGATATACAATCAGGTACTGGGGCATCAAGCAATGGTGGAACCTTCGGATACACAAATAATGGCGGTGGATCAGAGCTTGATCTGCTTACATGGACTGGAACAGTGCCTGCAGCAGGCCTTACATTGAGTTTCGATGTTGAGATAGAGGACGGTGTGAACTGGGCCAGCACGACATCAGAGGACCTTGACGCATCAAGCAACCATGGAGCACGGCTTGATCATGTTGCTGCAACAGTGACTGTGTCTGGCGCTCCAACAATGCGAACATTTGATGATCAATTCACAAGAGGTCCTGTGAGGCAGGGGATAGAGCTTTCACAAGACCCATCAAATTTATGGGGAGTGAGAGGATTCACTGAGAACAGGGATGTTGACACAACAGGAACAGCAACTACAAACAACCTTAGTTATGATATAAACAGCTTTGATCTTTATGAAATAGACCCATTAGATGGTTCTCCTATTGGTTCTTCTTTGCAGACAGGAACATACACATGGACAGGCAATAACTACCTGCTTCCAGGTACCAGATTATACACAACAGACAGCAATGAGATTTCATCCCTTTATTCAACAGGATCAACAGCAAAGCCTTTCTTTGGTTCATCATTTGATTGGGAGGTTGTCTGGGAGCAGACAGCATCTGGAGAGAGTAATGTTTATGAAAGGTACATAAACACAACACTTGATCTTCCTGTACTTTACAAGATAGACATGGCCCCACTTGGCACGACCAATGTCTCAATCGCAGCTGATGTAGAGACAGACGTGGAGATTCATTTCAATGCAACTCATCTGGGTCATCGTGAGGCAAACGCAAGCTACGTAGAGGTAGTTGTTGAGGTTCCGGCAAACAGATCGGTAGGAAGCTCATCTGGTCATGGTTCATTCACAATTGATTCAAACAGTATCAGGGCATTCAGATCAAGATTAGGTACTCTTACAGCGCTACCTCATGACGGAACTAACATAATTATTAGTTATACAGATCCACCAGGTGGAAACTTCCAAAACGGTTCTGTGAACGTAACCATAGTAGACATGTCATTGACAGCAACAGATGAAAACCTGACAACAAACGACCGAATCTATGTGATATTCGATGTCAAATCTGATTCAGCAATGACAACAGGAGACAGGTTCAACTTCACAGGAAACATTACATTCAGGTCCATGTCTGGAACCATGCTCAAGGAGCAGGCATTTGTGGATCTGCTTGTTTCTGCAAAGAGGCTTACAGGTTTCAAGGAGCTTATTGCGTATGATCCACAATATCCATACATAGTTAACAGCACACTTGAGGTACGGGTTCAGGCAGAGGGAGTAGACACAATAGACGGTATATTCTTTGTTGACTACCTGCCAAATGGTACATTCATAATCGATCCACCAAACATAAGCGTGCAGAGGTACACAGAATCAACACAGACTGTACTTGAGTTGACTCCAGGCACAACCGGTGGCCAGAGCCAATACTGGTTGAACATTTCTCCAATCATAGCTCCTGATGGCACAAGAATGCTAGCATACAACTTCACAAGCGGCGACTATGCTGGATGGTCACTAGCAAATGGCGATTTCATTAATGTCACATATCAATTCAATGTGAGTGTAAGCGGTATCTACATGATTTCATCAGTACTTTCAGGTTTCGACCCAAAGACCGGAGGGGAGTTTGGTGCGACTGCATTCGGTGCCATAGCTGTTGATGTTCCAGAGTCTGATATGCCTTTGGAGATTACTGATGAACAGCTTTCCCTTGCAAAGAGGGTGATTGTGTTTAACCCAGCTCTGTGGGTGAAGACATTCGAGATATTCAATCCAAACCAGAAGAAGGTCCCATCATCCTTCAGTACAGAGATATTTGAGGACACAATGGGCGCATTTGTTACATACATAGATAATGCAGGTAATGTGATAGAAGAGGCTGTCTCGCTTGACAGTGTGGGAAATAAGAGGGTGGTCAGATGGGATACTGTAATGAACCCACTTGAGACAAGGAGATACGAAGTAAAGGTCCTGACACCTCCTGTGACTGAGGTGGACAGGGATGTTGAGGTACTAGAACAACTAGATGATGATACAGTCAAGCTGAAGCTTGATGTTTTCCTTAAGAACCTTGGTGGACATGAATATGAAGTTGCAATACTGAATGTTCCAATAGGATTTGAGAGTATCCTAGAGGTGAAGGATGAATTCGGCAACAATCTTGCATTCACAGGAGGAAGGGATGCGAGCACAGTAACAATACCAAATATAGAGTCAAATGGATTGAGAACAGTCTCGGTTATATACAAACAGGGATTCCCAACTGTTATTGCCACACCAGACAAGGACAGGTATGATCCTAACTCACCTGTTGGCATTGAGATCCTTATAATCAATGGCCCAACACCAGTAAAGCATCCATTCGTGGAGATTGAGGTATACACTCCATCATACAGCCTTGTATATGCTGATATAATAGAACTGGACAGTATAGGTTCATTGGAACAGACCGAGCTTTATGATAAGTTTGTGATACCAGCTGTTGCAGATGATGGATTCTACATCATGACTGTAAGGTTCAGGGACGGCACATCAATACTATCCACACACACAGGTAAGTTCTATGTTGCAGGTATGGGATCTGGTGTAGGCACATTGAGCTTTGTGATAGTAATAATAATTGCAGTAGGTCTTTTATTCTTCTCTGTAAGACGACTAAGGGAGACGAGAAGGGAGAGTAAGAGGTAATTATGGTAGTACTATTTGGTGTTGATATACCTCTATTAGAAATATTGGCTACGCTTTCTATAGTGGTGGTTATCTATCTCATAATATTAGAGTTTGAGTTCAGGCAGCTTAGGAACATAACGCGCAAGTTTGATGAAGAAGAGGTCCAGCTTGGTGTTGAGATGAGGGAGCTTAGGGAAGAGATATCAAAGCTCAGGAGTGTCATAGCTGAGCTGGGCATGGGAAAGAAGACTGATAAAAAGGCCTAGGATTCTTTTTAGCTGTTTTTAGTAGAAATATTTATCAAAACCGATACATATCAAAACTGTTTTACTGTCAAAACATTGATATATCTATTATTATATATATTATGTATGGGGCTAGAAAACAGGTTTTTAATAGCCATGTTGCTATTAGTTGGGGTTGCGACCATCCCAGGTATATTGGGAGCTACACAACAGGATTTTGTTCTATATCCAGGTGATCCCAGCTTTGGATACG
>JBDRNB010000064.1:0-16946 GCA_043811635.1 Candidatus Aenigmatarchaeota archaeon | reverse complement strand
TTCTAATATCATCACTTAATAAATCCATGATCTTAATTGTCTGTGAAATAATATAAAAGCTAGCCAAACGTTTTTATCTACTAAAACTAAATTGGATTCATGAAAAAACAGGATAAGAAACTGTTAGTATCCATCTTAGGTGCAATAGGCCTAATAGTGATTCTTGTGGGCATTTTCACACCACTTGACTTCATATATTCACTGTTGGCAGCCATAATAATATGGATATTCACAGGCATTCTGGAAAAGTACTGGAAAGTCAAGAAATTATAGTTGAAAGAGATGGGAGAGAAACGTGTCTGATGTGAAGCATCGCCCTCCTAACCCTGTAAACGAGCGTAACCCTGAATCTGAATATTATTTTTTCATCAATAACGTTCTCTTCTCTAAAGAATAAAACATAATACATAGGAAGACCAAATACTATATTATGAGAGCATTTTATCCGGTCATTCTGATATTACTTGTTCTGGTAAGTGGCTGCGTCCAGCAAGAAACAGGAGATGAATGTCAATCATTCGATGTTGATGAATGTCCAAACGACTGTGTTGTATGTCCTCCCTGCGAGGAATGCAGTTCAATAACTTGTCAGACAGAAGAATTTTGTAATTCAATTGGTTTTGACAGAGACTGGAGTAATAGAGTAAATGGTGATATGTCTGATAATGGTAGTGATCATGTGCCCGAGGGTACTACAGATTCCGATTCGGTTCAGGAAGAGGAAATGGGACCACCCACAATATATGGAATTGGTATAAACCTTGAACCATACAACCCCGAGACAGGATTTGCGGGAGACGTTTCATTTGACGGGCTTACTTATGAAAATCGCTTATTCATAGAGTTTGGTGCGTCCATGAACGACGGGGGACTGAATGTGCATCCGATGTTTGTAATTCCAAGGGGCACTAAGATCCGGGCAGTTTCCAGCGGTATAGTTTCTGTATATAAACTTCATCTTGATGATGATTATGATGTGCACGTCAAAAGAACAATAAATGATAGATGGTTCGTTTCTTACGAACATGTCACAAACATCACTGTGAGTGATGGTGATGTCGTGGAATTGGGACAGATTATCGGTGATGCTGGTGAAATAAATGATTTTACAGAATCTGGTAAATTCGATCTGAAGATGACGCGTGGAAGTAATTCTGCTGATGAAGAAATTCTCGATTACTGCCCATATGCCCTTCTTGATGATTCTGTAAAAGAAGAATTACACTCCGAAATATTGACATTCATCAGTGATTGGGAAGAGTTTATTGGTGAGGATGTCTATGACGAGGACAGCTGGTATTCCCCTGGATGTGCGTACGAGAAGTTTAACGAGGGTCCTGCAATGCGAGGAGAGGTTTCATACTAATTCATTAGTTTGTTATTTTGATTCGGGGTTCAGCTATCTTATTTTCTATCTGGGTTTGATTGTTCATAGTTAGACCTTCGCTCCCTAATATTTAAGGAACGTTCCCAGAGTCTAACTTGAACCATTACGCTGGGAGAGAGATTCGAACTCCCACGGGATTTCTCCCACACGATATCAGACAAAAGGTTCCAGTCGTGCGCGTTAACCGTTCCGCCATCCCAGCATGCATATATAGAATATGAGAAAGGAGTATTTAAGTTGTTGGCCAAGGAATCAGTCTTTATGTTTACCCAGAACAACCGTAGAATAAATTCCACCAAATCCAGCAGAGTTACTGATAACAAGATCAACTTCATGATCTACAGCCTCTCCCATTACAAAGTTCATATCACCACATTCTGGGTCAGGATTTTCAAGACCTGTGGTGGGAGGTATTTTATTCTCCTTTAGGATGAAAGAGGAGGCTATCGCTTCTTGGGCTGAGGAAGCTTCTTGTGCATGGCCTACTGTACCTTTCAATGAGCCAACAAAGGGTCTCCTATAATCTTCTCCATATAGTCGTCTTATTGCATCTGACTCTTCAAAATCATTCGTCCGTGTCGCGGTTCCATGAGTGCAAATATATACGCCTGATCTTCTAAGATGATCTTTATCAATACCCGAATTCTTCAATGCCCTGATCATGACATCTAAATACCCATCAGACGTGACATAGGCAAAATGTTTCGTAGGTCGTATTAATGATCCTGTTCCAAGAATTTCTGCATATATTTTTGCATTCCTTTTCTGGGCATGCCCTAATTCTTCAAGAATTAGTATTCCAGCACCTTCTGAAATTATAAAGCCATCTCTGTTTATATCAAATGGTTTCATTGGATTTTTTGTGTCATGAGATTTTGACATTGGAGTCCCTTCACCAATAATGTCTTCGAATGGATGGGGAACAGTTAGATGCATGCTAGAGCTTCCTGCTATGAAGGCATCAGCTTCACCTAAAATAATATGTTTATAAGCCTGGTCAATGTTCATATTACCAGTTGCACATGCAGCTGGTATTGTTGCAAATGGTGAACCGATTAGTCCGTATTCTTGAGATATGCAAGATGAAAGTGCAGGTGCAACACTATAAAACAAATAATGCATTCTAGTTGCGTCGCTTGAGTTTATAGGATTATCTCCCATATAAGTTCCAACTGCAATACCAACTCTTCTTGGGTCTTCATTTTCCAGATCCATACCAGAATCTTCAATTGCCATATCACATGCCCTCAATCCGTAAAAAATTGAAAAACCGGCATTTGGAACCTTAATCCTGCTAACACCGGCTCTCGTCTTAAGGCCAATATATTGTTTTGGATCAAAACCTTGAATCTCACCGGCTATTGTAGTCTCATATTCTGGTTTCAGAGGAAATCTGGTTATTTCTCTGTAGTTCGTTTTTCCTTCTAGTAAACCCTCCCAGAACTGGGAATTGCTTTCATGTCCTAGAGGAGACACGACGCCTGCTCCTGTGACTACAACTCGCCTCTTCATGATTAACAAGCAGAAGTTAGCTTTAAATTCATTCTAGTCAGGCTGCATTCAGCAGGTACACTGCAAGGTTCAGTGCTGCGGCAAACGTGACCCATAATATGTAGGGTATCAGAAGATAAGCTGCTTTTTTGTCTACTCGGTGGAACTTGATGATTGTTCCAAGGATTGCAATCCAGAGGATTATGATTTCTATGAATGCGTACAATGGAGACTGAAGGCCGAAGAATATGACAGACCAAACTATGTTGAGGACTAGCTGGATTCCGAATATCTTGATTGCGCACCTGTTTTTCTGCTCTTTCAGGCCCTTGTTCCAGACCAGGTAAAGGGATATTCCCATCAGAAGGAATAGTGTGGTCCATGCAGGCGCAAACAACCAGTTGGGCGGGACAAAGAACGGTTTGTTCAGGCCTACATACCATGTCTGTATGGACGGTGCTGTGAAAACTGAGCCTATGAGGCCTGCTGCCTGACAGATGATAATTGAAACAATCAGTTTGAGATAATTCATATGGTTATATTAGTTTGGGGGTTTAAAACCTATGTTGCTTGTGCTTGGCCTTCTGGACGCAGAATTTGCAGAGCCCCAGATTGTGATCTATGCATTTGCCGCAGACTATTGCGCCGCAAAAATTGCAGCTCTTTGCAGGCTTTGCCAGCTCCCCGCACTGTGAGCATAAACCAACCCTGTCCATGTTTAATACTTATTCAGATAGGTTTTTAAAATTTAAGTGGATATTAATATCAGGTGCATTGCTATGATGATGTGTGTGGAATGCAACGAGGCATTTGACGACGGTGAAATCAGGACCAATTACTTTATTTGCAGCCAATGCATTGTGGATTTGGATTGATTAAAAGTATTTAAACTCCTTCTACAAACAGAGTGGAATGAAAAGATATAATGTGTACACGCATGAACCCGATATAGTTAATAGAACAAATTATGTGAGTTTTCTTTACAACGGAGATCCCTTCCTTGTTACTGTAAAAGGCGAGTTGCTAGCTGAAGATAGAGATCACATATTTGTTCAGACAAAGCACGACCTCAGAGGATACGAAAAAAGAAGGATAGTTTTTGGAAAAGTACAGCTCTAGCTGAACTCCACGATGTCGCCCATGCCAGCTGGCACCACATTTTGTATATCCTCCAGCTGGACTGTTTCAATCAGCGGCTTGTCCTCTGGAGAGGCCTTGATCAGCAGCTTGTTCTTGACTGCTCGTGCAAGGTCAAGAGACTTCTTGAATCCTGGCTTGATTGTGATGAAGTAATTAGAATGGGTTCGCACAGACATGACAGGCCCAGAAATGACTTTAGCTGTGTGCTTCTCCTTGTCGAGCTTGACACCTATGGAAAGCTTGAGCTCCATGTCCCTGAACCATACCCTTTCACCTGTGACAACGAATGCGCCTTTGGGCAGGTACTCGCCTGACGGAGGAGTCTTGCTAACTTGCTCACGGCGCACGCAGAATACATCTATGGTGCCCAGGCTCTTGTTCCAGGCCTTGGAGTTCGCAGCTGAGAACTCTGAAGCCTCCTTGATTGCGACATCTGAAGGTTCCTTTCCTTCTGACTTGATCACGACGAATGCTGCGCCAGGTATATCTGCGTGGAAAACAACATCAGTGCTGTCTGAATGCTTCTTCAAGAGCGTCTCGTTCTGATCTGCGCTCCTGCCTGCAACCACAAGGAAGCCATCCGATGATATGAACCATTTGAACCTTTCATACCATCTCTTTCTCTCCTTCTTCACCTTCAACTCAGGTGTTGCTGCCACTTCTTCAGGCGTTTCCTCTATCCTTTCCTGAGTCTCTCCAATTGCAGTCATGGTTCTTTGCATCTTTCCACGTGCCCATTTGGAATCCTCATAATACATAGCTGCATTCTCCTCAACAGTCTTCCGAAAGTCTATCTCCACTTCCCTCTCATCAAGCTCAAGTATAACATGCCCATCACCTTCGCGAATCTCCTTGATGGCCTGCGTCTCAGGAGAATCCTCTGATGTGATCTTCTCCTTTATCTCATTCCACGACATCCCCATTTCATGAGCCTTTCTGATGCCCTTTATCACAGATTCAACTGTGGTGTAGTTCTGGTATATCAGGTCAGCCATATCCTTTGATTCCTTTTGAATACCTTCCCACTTCTCTTTTGCCTCTTCCTGTTGCTCAAGTATCCTTTCTTCCTTCTCCTTTGCCTTGTCAACCTTTTTCTCCTCCTCTTCCTGCATCTTCTCCAGTATCTGCGTGGAGAAGAACGTGTCAAGGGCCTCTGAGAAAGTCTCTGTTTTACCAGGAGGAGGTTCTATTGAGAGGACAGACAGAGGGAATGGGGATACAACATTCCTGTACAGGCAAGGAGATATCTCTGTATTGTCAAGTTTTTCTATCACCTTGTTTATCTGAAGAGCTTCATGCAGGCTCACATCCGAGGCTTGTTTATTCTCATCCACATCAGCCCTTGTGCATATCTCAGATGCATACAAACCGCCGAGGCCCAGATCCTTTGCAAGCATGCTGATTAGCTTCTTGTCAGCCTTCTTCAGCAAAGTCATGATCACGTCATAACTTATGTCAAACGGGTTTATCACCCTTGGCGGATACTTGTACGGAACCTTGGACCTTATCTCCCTGTCCTTCCACCTCTGTATCTCAAGAGGCATAATTATCTTGTAGGAAGATGTGCATAGTATCACATTCCCCTTTGAAAACATCTCAAATATCAGTATGTTGTCATCTGTGTGTATCTCAACTATACGGTCAAATTCATGCTGCTTTATGTCACGTATCTTCTTGCCTATCAGATATTTACGCAGGAACATGCAGAAGCTAGGCGGTTCTTGGGGAGATTCCTGCTTCTGTCGAGTCACGAATATCTTGCTTCCATCCACATACAGCCACTGTGATTCCTTGCCCGGGACAAAGACGTCAAACAGAAACTGCTTGGTCTTGGTAGTTCCGTACTGGTAGATCTTTCTGATCATGCCGCCTGCAAGCATGTGTCTCAGTTCCTTTATCAGGAATCTTATGTCAAGGGATGTGATTTCCTTCTTGATATTTTCCTCATCCATGATTATCTATATATAGTTAACTTCTAATTTTTTTATAGGTGGGATTGTGCTATCATTGATTATACCTACATATAATGAGAGAGAAAACGTGGAAAGGATGATACCTGAGATAGATTCAGTTCTGAAAAACATAAAGCATGAGATAATTGTGGTTGATGACAACTCACCTGACAGGACAGCAGAGGCTGCACTCAGGCTCGGGAACAGATATAATGTAAAGGTTATCAGGAGAGCAGGAAAGCTTGGCCTTAGCTCTGCTGTGGTTGAGGGGTTCCAGATGGCCACAGGCAATTTCCTGGGTGTGATGGATGCGGATTTTTCCCACCCTTTGGAGAAGCTGCCTGAGATGTACAACCTACTAAAAACATATGACATGGTTGTGGGAAGCAGGTATGTGAAGGGAGGGGACATAGAAAACTGGCCTCTTAAAAGGCGCGTGATCTCGCGCGGAGCAACCCTGTTAGCACTGCCTGTGACAAGACTGAAGGATCCGATGTCAGGATTCTTCATGATCAGGAGGGATGTCCTGGGTGGAGCCAAGCTTAACACACGAGGCTACAAGATATGCCTTGAGGTTTATGCAAAGGGAAGGCCAAGAAGGGTGAAAGAGATTCCATACATATTCAGGGACAGGGAGGCAGGCTCAAGCAAGATGAATAGAAAAGAGATTGTGAATTATTTTCTGCATGTGCTCTCTTTGTACGGACATAGTATCAGGAAGTGAGACAAACATTTAAAAGAATTAGCAATAATTAAGATGCATGAGTTGGATATACATATTTCATACTAATGATAAAACAGGTGACAGTGTTAGAGATACGCTTACGGACATTGGACGACAGTCTTTCATAGAAAGGCCAGAAAAGGTCACTGGTTATGAAGGTTATGCATGGAGATACGAAACCTCAGTCCAATTATCTGATGAAGAAAAGAAATTTTTCAGATATAACAGACGCTCTGCTTTTAATGGCTTTACAGAGTTAGGTGTTGGTGAAGATAGTTGGCGTCGAAGAGATAATGTTCGGGTAGACGATTATGATTTTGGCATGAAATTGCAGAGATCTTATTATTCCGATATCTAACCTTTTTATTTTACCAGAACAAGTAAGAAGTATGTACTCCAAGAAGATTGATACTGTCCTTAAAAAACACAGGATAAAGATTGGTGACAGGGTTGTGTTCTTTAAGGGAAACAAGACATATGAAGGGTTGCTGATGCCCAAGACTGATTCTGGCGATCCAGATTGTGTTGTGATCAAGCTGGACAGTGGATATAACATGGGCCTGCATTTTGATTCAAATTCCAAGATAAAACCAGGCAGTCACAGAACACCCAAGGGTGTAAAACAGGAGGAGGAGTTTGAGCTTGGAAAGGTGAAGAAGAAGCTGCTTGAACTGAAGTTTGGAAAGGATAATCCTGAGATATCCCTGGTTACGACAGGCGGAACTGTTTCATCACGAGTGGATTACAAGACAGGCGGGGTCTCTGCAATGATGGATCCGAAGGAGTTCCTGCATAATGTGCCTGAACTGGGAGATATAATAAACTTGAAGAAGATTGTTTCACCTTTCTCGAAGATGAGCGAGGACATTGATCCAGAAGACTGGGGTGTGATTGCAACTGCATGCGCAAAAGAGCTTAATGCCGGAAGGGCTGTTATACTCTCGCATGGAACAGATACACTACACTACACATCTGCAGCACTTTCATTCATGATCAAAAAACTGACAAAGCCTGTTGCTGTTATAGGTTCGCAAAGATCAAGCGACAGGGGAAGCAGTGATGCAGGCATGAACATCATATGCGCAGCACATGCAGCTATCGGCAAGATAGCTGGGGTGAATGTGTGCATGCACGGAAACATGAGTGATGATTACTGCCTGCTCATACGCGGGACACGTGCACGCAAGATGCATACGAGCCGAAGAGACGCTTTCAGGCCTATAAATGATCTCCCTCTGGCAAAGATATGGCCTGATGGAAAGACAGAGGTCTTGAGCAGTCATGTGCCTGTTGCTGAAGGCAAGGCTGAAGTGGACACGCGCTTCCAATCAAAGATAGCTCTCGTCAAGGTCTTTCCAGGATCTGATCCAGGTGTACTGGATTATTATCTGGACAATGGGTACAAGGGATTTGTTGTTGAAGGAACAGGCCTGGGACACGTTCCCACAAAGACAAAGAAGCCATGGACATCAAGAATAAAGAGTATTGTTTCATCAGGAATCCCTGTTGTGATTACATCACAGACGCTCTACGGAAGGATTAATCCACATGTGTACAGCAATCTGCGTGAGCTGTACCATGAGGCAAAGGCAATACCAGGAGAGGACATGTTCGCAGAGGTTGCATATGTGAAGCTGGGGATTGCTCTAGGACACCTGAAGAAGATGGAAGACATCAGGACATTCATGAAAACAAACCTTGTGGGAGAGATAAATCCGAGAAGCCTTCCTGAGACATTCCTATACTGATTTTGGAATATAAAACACTCTTTTACAATATAATATAATATGAGGGCAGTTTTGGCGGGAATATTAATCATCATAGTTGTACTGTTTTTTGTATTAATATTTCTCTTCCCAATCTCGTATGATATTCACAAGGCACCGCCTCTAGATACCCAGTCACCAATAATAGAGTTTGTTCTGCCAACAGATCCGGACAGCTCCGCTCTATCTAGGAACTGGACAGAGATAAACGTATCCATTTCAGAACCGAATGTGGATGAAATCGTGTTCAACTGGAACGGAACAAACTATACAATCTATGACAATCATTTGAATCTCATGTACAAGTTTGATAATGTCACAGGCGTGGAGAACAACACATTTGTTTTAGATTACAGTATTTATGGGAACAATGGAAGCTGTTCCACATGTCCTGTATGGAACTCCTCTGGAAGGCATGGTGGTGCATACCACTTTGATCACAGCACAAATGACTTCTTCGAGACTGCGGACAACCCAAGTCTCAATCCGGATGACTTCACAGTTGCAGCCTGGATAAATCTTGATAATCAGCCTGGTCTTGAGGAGTGGTACGGGATTGTCTCAAAAGGTTATTATAATGCAAATGACGGTTTTGAGTTGTATGTGCGAAAGGGCAATACAACAAACCCAAGGAGAGTTACATGGTCATTTGGATTACCAAGCGTACATTCGGACTATGAACCACAGCCTGGAGAGTGGGTGCATGTGGTAGGTACGTATGACGGATCAGACATGAAATTATACATGAATGGGAATTTGAATGATACAAGATCTGCGATTCTAAACAAGAGCAGCCGCGATCTGGCCATAGGAAAGAGGTATGGAACAGGCCATTCATTCCAGGGATTGATAGATGATGTGAGATTCTATTCACGGGCTTTGTTAGATGATGAGATAAAGCAGTTGTACAACTATGATGCAGACAAATGGAATTTCTTCTCGAACCAGACAGACCTTGCGGAGGGATTGTACACATATTATGTGTATGCCCGCGACCTTTCAGACAACACAAACCAAAGCACGAGAAGCTTGATAATTGATTCAACGCCGCCTCTCATAACAAACCAGAGTGTAGACATCCCGCAGGAGGATGAGGATGTCCTCTTCTCAGCAACCATCCAGGATGCAGCTGTTGATTATGTGCTGCTTGATTTCAACATGACAGATAATTACACAATGCAGGATGCAGGCAACAACACATACACATTCCTTGTGAACAGTTCCAATTATACGTCTGAGGATCAGGTTAATTGGGGAATATATGCATATGATCTTGCAGGTCTCATGACCTTTGGAGGCACAAACTCATTTGTAGTTGAAAGCATGCCTGCATCAGTAGATATCACAAGCCCGTTGGAAGGGGCAACCATAACCACGTCAAGTGTTGTTGTGATATACAATGAATCAGGCAACCTGACAAACGTGAGTCATGTTCATCTACAGCTGGATTCAAATCCAGAGGTTAATGACACTGATAATGATGGTGTTTATTTATTTTCAGGCCTGGTCAATGGAGTGCATGCTGTTCATATATGGTTAGTTAATTCAAGTGATGACAAGTTGAATAACACAGAGGCATATGACAATGTCTCATTCACAGTGAGCATCTACATTCCACCTCCAAGTAATGGAGGCGGAAACGGTGGAGGGTATACGCCACCAGAGCCAGAGAACATGACAGAGAATGCAAGCTCTGATTTTGAGTTTGACAACCCTGATGCATTAAGTGAGGATGAGCTGAAAGATGCAACTGCGGAAGCGCTTGGAAAGGTGATAGATGATAAGCTTATAGAAAGGATGTTGAAGATATCTGAAAGGATATCTCCAGATATTGAGAGCACGAGAAGTATTGTGATAGCTGGTGGAACCACGACAATCACAACTAAACTCATACACCAGGGAGATAGGGAGCTGACCAATTTCATAGTTTATGAAACACTGCCAAAGGAGTTTGCAGAGCATGCAGATGATGTGATAGTGACTGCACCAGGAAGCACGTATTATGTTGTGAATCCTGATCCTGAATACCTGTTTGCCTATCCTAAATTCCTTCCGAAAGAGGAGATCCTCATAACATATCAGCACCTTACTACGGGGAATGTTTCTGTTCTGAAAAATGTTTCAACAATTATATATGCCGAGGGAATAGAGTTTGTATGTGGTGATGGCATTTGTGAGTCAGACTTGGGAGAGACTGCATGCCCTGCAGATTGTGTTGTGCCCACATGCACGTATGGTGCACGCAGATGCATAGGAAATATTCTGCAGATGTGCAGCCAGGAAAGAAATGAATGGATAACAATTGAGAACTGCGAGAAGGGATGTGATGCAACATTCCACATGTGCAAAGGTGAATCCCCATCTGATTCGATTAGCTATTTCATGTATGTCATCATACTCATAGTCGTAGTTGTGTTTGCCAAATACTATCATTCTCGCAGAAAATTTTTTGAACAAAAAAATGATGAATCTGAAGAGAAGGTTTTAAACAAGAAAATTAATTAGATAAAAATGGACTACAAAAAACTTGGACTGAAATGCGGATTGGAGATACACAAGCAGCTTGAGACAAATGAAAAGCTCTTTTGCTCATGCAAGTCACAATTGTCAGACAGGAATGTGATGAAATTTACAAGGAAGCTGCGTCCTGTTGCAGGAGAGCTTGGGGATATAGATGTTGCAACCCTGCATGAGGTCATGAAGAACAAGACATATGTTTACAGTGTGTACCCGGATGAGACATGCCTGGTTGAAACAGACTCTGAGCCTCCACATGATATTAACAGGGAGGCGCTTGAAACAGTTCTGAAGGTTGCAGTGATGCTTAATTGTGACATACCAGATGAGATACATGTGATGAGAAAGACCGTGATAGACGGATCCAACACATCCGGCTTCCAGAGAACAGCAATAATCGGAATCAATGGCCACATCAAAACATCGTTTGGAAATGTGGGCATAGATAATATAAGCATAGAAGAGGAGTCATCCCAAATACTTGGAAAGGAGAACACAACTGCAAATTACGGTCTGGACAGGCTGGGAATACCTCTTATAGAGATAGGAACCGCTCCTGACATACACACACCTGAACAGGCAAAGGAGGTTGCTGTGAAGCTCGGAAGCATACTCAAGTCAACAGGCAAAGTGAAAAGGGGTTTAGGAACCATACGACAGGACCTGAATGTTTCCATCAAGACAGGCAATAGGGTTGAGATCAAGGGTGTCCAGGAGCTTGACATGATTCCTGAGATAGTTGATAAAGAGGTTGAGAGGCAGAACAAGTCAAAGCATGTGACCAAGGATGTGCGCAGGTTGCTTCCAGATGGAAGCACAGAGTTCATGCGGCCGCTTCCAGGAGCTGCAAGGCTATATCCTGAAACTGATATTCCTCCGATAAGGATCACACATGAGTACCTCAGGCAGATTGGATCTGAACTTCCTGAAGACATAGATAAAAGGATCAAGAGGTTTGAAAGGAAGTACAGGATCAACAAGGAGATTGCAGATCAGCTGATAGATATTGGGAATGACGGCATATTTGAAACAATTGTTTCACTAGGGTTTGACTCGGCAACTGTTTCACGTGCCTTGACATCCACATTCAAGGATCTGAGAAGGCAGGGAATCAAGGTTGATGATATTCCTGGTTTTGTTTTAATAGAATTCTTCAGGACATTGGGAAAGAAGACAAAGGATATTCCAAAGGAGGCTATTGAGAATGCTCTCACACAGCTTGCCTCAAATTCCAGCCAGGACCTTGTAGATCTTGTGGAGAAGCTTGGAGTCAAGCATATATCTGACACAGATGTGAGGAAGATTGTCAGATCTGTGATAGAGAAGAACAAGGGAGTTCTGACCAAGAACAGGCCTGAAAACATCCTGATGGGTCTGATCATGAAAGAGGCCCGAGGCAAGATTCCAGGCGCTGTAATCATGAAGATTCTCAAGGAAGAATTAAAGTAGCTAGCAATTCGCGTCCCCATCTGGGTGCATGCATGAACAGAAGTATGGATAGCACATATAGTTAACCACGCTTCCGTCTTCCAGTGTTTTTGTGAAGCATGTTGTTTCTTCAAGCTCGAAGCAGCTATTTCCAGCTGATAACCGTGGGCTTGCATGCGGACCATCACCCACATAGGTGATTGTCCTTCCATCAGGAGTTTGGATTTGTGCAAGCGTGATGTCGTTCCCTATATCAACGTCCTCATCATCTGTCACCACAATTGACTTTAACAATGCTATCTTTGGGCCAACAACGCTCAGAGCCTGTTGCCTCAAGGCTGCAGCCTCCTGGTAATCCTTGACGCCTGTAACAGATACTGGTGGGGTTGGTGATACATAATAAACTACTGCAGAGCTTATCATAATTGCAACAATCATAACCCATGCAAACATCGGATTCAATATATCACCCATTTAGTAAATAATTGCCTGTTAATTACTTAGATTCCCAAACATTTATATCTGCGCTACAATTCTTTCTAATATGGAAGATCAATTGCATTGGGCCTTCTCAGCAGCAAAGAATGTGATCAAGACGCATGGTAAAAAGAAGATATACACAGGTGCTGCGGGCATAACTCCTTCTGGAACCATTCATATAGGAAACTTCAGGGAGATGATAACAGTTGAGCTTGTAACAAGAGCCCTGAAGAAGATGGGAAACAATGTTAGATTCATATATTCATGGGACGACTTTGATGTTTTCAGAAAGGTTCCTGTGAACATGCCGGATCAGGAACTTCTCAAGACCTACCTGCGCAAGCCCATAGATTATGTACCTGACACATATGACTGCAAGCACAAATCCTTTGCAGAACATAATATGGAGCAAGTAAAATGTGTACTGCCTATTGTTGGCGTGAATCCGGAGTTCATACGGCAGAGCATAAAATACAGGAACTGTGATTATGCAGATGAAGTGGAATACTGCCTGAAAAAAACTGAGACAATCAAGAATATACTTAACAAGTACAGGAAGGAGAAGCTTGCCAAGGATTGGCTTCCTGTATCCATATTCTGCGAGAAGTGCGGAAAGGACACGATTACAAAGATAGAGTACAAGGGAAGTTACAAGGTTTATTACAAGTGTGAATGTGGCCACGAGGATACGTTTGATTTCAGGAAGAAAGGAATAATCAAGCTCAACTGGAGGATTGACTGGCCTATGAGATGGCATTATGAGAAGGTCAACCTGGAGCCTGCAGGCAAGGACCATTTTGCTGCAGGGGGAGCAAAAGAATCAGGCGATGAGCTGCAGAAGACTCTTTGGAATGAAATACCACCTTATGGGTTCATGTATGAGTGGATAGGGATCAAGGGAGGCAAGGAGTTCTCAAGCTCCAAGGGAATTGTAGTTACCCTGCATGATGTTCTGGAGATATATGAACCTGAGATAGTCAGATGGCTGTTTGCAGGCACAAGGCCTAGCGCCACGTTTAACATCTCCTTTGACCTGGATGTGATCAAGATATATGAGGATTTTGACAGGTGTGAAAGAATCTACTTTGGAAAGGAAGAAGCAAGCGAGAAGGAGCAGAAAAAGCAGAAAACCATATATGAGCTTTCATGTCCAGGCAGCCCACCCAAGACAATGCCTGTGCAACCCTCCTTCAGGAATGTGACTTACATGCTTCAGACGTACATTGACGAGGATAAGACATTCAACCACTTCAAGAAGGATGCAAAGAACCGGTTTGATGAGGAGAGGATTAAGAAGAGGATCTGGTATGCAAAGAACTGGCTGGAGAAGTACGCTCCAGAGGAGTTCAGGTTCACAGTCAGAAAGGACTTCAACAAGGAATACTATGGCAAGCTTGGGAAGAATGAGAAGGAGGCCTTGTCCAGGCTTGCAGACGTGCTAGATAAATTCAATGGGTCTCCGGATGATCTGGCCACGCTCATATTTGAGATACCCAAGGCAACAGGGGTAAATACAGGGGACTTCTTCAAGGTTGTGTATAACATGATCATAGGAAAGGATCGAGGGCCAAAGCTTGCAGGATTCATCATGGATGTGGGAATCAAGAAGGTAAAAGGCCTTCTTAGATAGGCCTGTGACTATTTCTATATTTAAAATTTTGATTCAAATCCTAACAATCATGCTACCCAATTCATACGCTGACGCTTTGTCTGAGACAAGAAATGTTTTAGATATGTCGGCAATAGTAAACTAGGAATCAACACCATGCAAGCACACAAGACAATTGGATGTCTTTCGCATGGAGTTCTAGGGTAGACCTAATTATGTAGAAAAGAAACGTAGATAAAGGAGAGTTAGTTATGAAAGCCATTAACGGTTTGTTTTTCGCTGTTTTTGTTGTCTGTGTGATACTTATATTGAGCAACTGCTCTACTTCCCGTGTAATAGAAGTCCAGTTTGATGATGCAGTCTGTGATATAAGGAATTACGGAGATCACTGGAGAATATCCTTCAATTGGGTGAACAAAAACGATTCCATGATCTCGCTTTTGAACACGCCAGATTTGAACATCCTTGGAGACAATTCTGACGCATTCACAATCGCCACTTCCTCCCATGGATGGAAAAAATTCTTTTCGGATTATGTTGATGATCGTTCTTCTTGGAATGGGCCTCCCATTTCACTGAGGGAAGGATGGGCCATGGCGCGTGAGTTCGCAGATGAGCGTTTTCCTATATTGAAAGAGAAGCTGAAAGCAAAAGGAATTGTAATAGAGGGATTGTAACGATGGAAATGAATGACTTACTGAAGGTTTTGGCTGAAAGGCCAATCATTCTCAGTGTGAATGCGACCATTGAACATGAGATGTGGGTTGCTAAAAAGGTGAGTAATCTGATCGGTGCTGTCATGATCAATTATTTTGATAGCCTAAGAGCAGATCTTGTAATCAAGCAATTCCGTGACATGGGAATCATTGTGATGGCAGATTCCCAGCTCGCTGGCAAAACAGGGATAGTAGAAAGAACAAAATTCTGGATTAATGCCGGAGCTAATCTTCTCACAGTCATGGCTGACAGCACTCAAGAGGTTTTTTATGCAGTGCATGATGTATGCAAAGGCGCCGAAGCAATACCAGTCTCTGTGACTACAAATATTCCTGAAAACAAGCTTCAGAGCCGCATGAACATTGCGACTGTTGCCGGCGTTCCGATGATGATGTGCACTCCTAGTGAGGCAGGAATAATTGGCAATGATATAGATAACCCGCCAAAATTCCTTGCATGTGGTATCGAGACAAAAAATGACATCCAGAGGGCAATCGAAGCCAGCGCGTCGGGTTTTGTTATTGGCAGTCAGATCTTCATCGCCGGCGATAAAGACGATGCAAAAGCCAAATTAGCGGCTGTAACGACTCATAACTCAATCATTAAGAAGTTGAGAATGGAAGCTTTCGAGGTCCATTAAGAAAAGATAGAAGGGGCTGTAAAGATGAAATGGGGCGAAGATGATATCAAGTTCCTGAGAGAGAACTATGGAAAAATGCCTACCAGAGAGATCGCGTCAAAATTAGGTGCAAAGGTCAGTGATGTGAATTCCAAGGCCTGGGATCTTGACCTGAAAACACCAAACTCGGTTGAAAGATGGAGGAAAACAAGGAAGAAACAGAAAACATGACAAAGGGCTTGTTCTCTCCTGAGGAGGAATCAAAATGCGTAACTGGACACTTCAAGCTGTCACATTTATGCTTGTGATTGTCATACTATGGATCTTCAGGCCAGCTTCTCACCAATTAAAGGAGGTTGAGGGGAAAACTAACAGCACAGTATACAAATCACACAAAAGTGAGGGTGAGAATGGGCACCAATGCCTGTGGCTTGCCTGGCCAGATTCTATCATATACATCTGTAACGCCAATACCACTGATAACAGTCTCGATGATCCTGATGATTTATTCCTGATTGGAAAGATTTTTGGGGATAGTATTTTAGTATCCATAAAATACTGCGACAGCACTGTTTATGCAGATAGCATGTGGTATGGAGAAATCTTTTCGTTCGATAAAGGAATACGAAAGGGAGAAGAAATACTCGAATATTGGAACAGAATTATATGGTAAGATTAAATCCAAATCGGGGTTGAGTGAGGGATTACGCTTCACTCATTTGTACTGTCTAATAAACGGGATATAATAATAGTTTGTTCCTCCCATAATAAGAACACAGCTTAAAATCTACTCATCTTCTGCTGGTGCTTCATTCTCTTCTACGAATTTCTTGATGTCTTCAACATATTCAAGAACGAGCTTTGCTTTAGCCAGGCCAAAGGTGAATGGGTATTTGTCGTCTTCTCCTCGCGTGAGACTAATTGTTTTGTGCCCCTTAAACTCTCCAAAAACTACAGGCATATTTGCAACCTCCTTATATAACTGGTGATATTTGTGTTTAGTTTTTATAAGTGTTTATGGTTTTTCAATCTACAGCCATTTTTCAAACCACTCAACTCTCAAAGAAATTGGATTATATCGAGGATTTATGCTTATTATTGATTTTCTGTTTTAAA
>JBDRNB010000063.1:0-2401 GCA_043811635.1 Candidatus Aenigmatarchaeota archaeon | reverse complement strand
GCAGTTCCAGCACCTTCAATTACTCCACTAGAATAAATGAACGTCGTAGTTGCCTTGCACATCTTCCCATCTTTTGGAGGAGTTATAAACAATTCACAACTTCCCACTTGTATATCATCTGGTTCTGTGTACACTCCTATCCGAAATTCGTCAGCATCTCCATGAGGAATTGTCTTGACATCTGTTCTGAAATACATATTAACAATCTATAACCCTTAATTTTATAAACATTAATTGACCAAAAAGCTAGGCAACGCTAGCATAAGTTTCACTGTTACTATATCTCATAAGTACATTGCGTATGATTCTTTCCTCTACCTTGAGCTCATTTCTCATTATTCTTGCAATTTCCTCAATGGAAAGGGAATCATCCATGTAAGATCTATTGCCACAGAACGCATCAAGGACATCCTCTGTGGCTACGATTTTTGAAAACAGAGATATCATTTCCCCTTCTGAATACATCTCAGAATCCGGCAGATTGACAAATTCCACACCACCTATATTTACCAGTTGCTGATTGCGTACTACATGCCTTCTGTCAGAAATCCTGTCGTTTTCTGTAAAGCGCGAACATTTTCTTCGATCCTGACCTGATCTCATGTAAGGACCTTCTTTCCATTCATGATGGCTACCAACTATTTCAAGCACATCAGCAGAATATCCAAACTCCTTTAATTTAGCGACACCATATCTGGGATGCAGCTTCATTCTTTCCCATTCCTCCCTGCTCAGTTTTTCAGGTTTGTTCAGAATTTCTCCATCTACTCCTAACTTTCCAGTATCATGTAAAAGAGCTGCTGTGGCTAGATCATAAATCCGTTCTTCTGGAAGTCCTGTGTCAAAACCAATATCTGTGCATATTAGAGAAACACTACCTTCATGTTCATATGTAATCGTGTCATGGTGTTTCATCATATCCCAGACTTCCCCGTTCCTCTGATCTCTAGTAACACGTCTAAACATTTCTTCTGTCTCTTCAGGGTGCAACATAGTGTACAAACCATTGCGGGTATACTGGAACATGCTCATCATTCCGCTTTCCTACTTAAATACATTTTCCATAATTCAGCACCTATAAAAATCTTAGAAACAACTTAGATCCAATGGATGAGATTTTTGATTACATAAGAAAGGAACAGGAAAGGCAGATCACAACCATAAACCTGATACCTTCTGAGAACTATGCAAGCAAGGCAGTGATGGAGGCTGTTGGAACAGTTCTGGGAAACAAATATTCAGAGGGATATCCAGAAAAGAGATATTATCAGGGTAATGAGTTTGTGGATAAGATAGAGCTTCTGGCAATCGAGCGTGCGAAACAGCTTTTCGGTGCAGAGCATGTGAATGTGCAGTCATATTCAGGAAGCCCTGCAAACCTTGCCGTGTTCTTCACCCTACTTGAGGTTGGAGACAAGTTTATGGGCATGCGATTAGACATGGGAGGACATCTGACGCATGGAAGCCCTGTAAATTTCTCAGGCAAGTATTACACACCAGTTCCATACACAGTTGACAAAGAGACTGGCCTGCTTGACATGGACCAGATAAAAAAGATAGCGCAGGAGAACAAGCCCAGAATGATAATCAGCGGTTACACCGCATATCCGCGTACAATCCCATTCAAGGAATTCCACGAAATAGCAGAATCAGTTGATGCTTATTCATTTGCAGACATCTCACATATAGCTGGGCTTGTTGCGGGTGGAGCACACCCAAGTCCATTCCCATTCACAGACGTGGTGATGACAACCACACACAAAACCTTGCGTGGTCCACGTGGTGGCATGATCATGTGCAAGAAAGAGGACAGGCTTGCAAATGTAGAGGGGCTTGATGAAAAACAAGCTGCAAGAAAAAGAGATCTTGCTGCAAGGATAAACAAGTCTGTTTTCCCAGGGCTTCAGGGAGGCCCACATAACAACATAATAGCTGGAAAGGCTGTTGCCTTTGCAGAGGCACTGAAACCTGACTTCAAGGATTATGCGCATCAGATAGTCAAGAATGCGAAGGCCTTGGCAGAGGAACTCATGAGCCAGGGGATAAAGCTTGTCTCAGATGGAACAGATAATCACCTGCTTCTAATAGATCTCACACCTATGGGAGTTGGCCTAGGCAAGTCAGTAGCTGTCGCTCTAGAAGAGGCAGGTATTTGCTTGAACTGCAACACAATTCCATACGATCCAAGCACACCATTCAAGCCATCAGGCCTCAGAATCGGCACACCAATACTTACAACCATCGGCATGAAGGAATCAGAGATGAAGCAGGTAGGCCAGTGGATCGCCAGTATCATCAAGGACAGAGACAACGCAGAATTGAAACAGAAGACAAAACAGGAAGTTGCTGAGCTGTGCAAAGAATTTAAATTTTACTGACACTCTTTTTTTATGATATCCAA
>JBDRNB010000062.1:0-6719 GCA_043811635.1 Candidatus Aenigmatarchaeota archaeon | reverse complement strand
TATCTGGGGGAGCATGTGGAGTATCAGGTATGTTATGAAGATGCCTGCAGCAAAAGACATGATCTTCATTCTGTTCGGATCGTGTTGTATATGCAATCTCTGGCTAATATAATGTGCACCTATTAGAATCAAACCAAACATTATTGGCAACAGGGCGATTTCTCCAATCATTATATATTATTTATAAGTCCGCGCTATTATTATTATCTATGGTCCTGGAAAAACTGAAAGGAAAGAAAAACACGATTTTCTACTTCTTCTCTGGCAAGGGAGGCGTTGGTAAGACATCAGTAGCTGCAGCAACAGCCTTGCACCTATCCCAAATAGAAAAGAAGAAGACCCTGATCATATCAATAGACCCTGCACATTCCCTATCTGATTCATTCGAGTCAAAGATAGGAGGTGATGTGAAAAAGCTGAAGAAGAACCTGTTTTCACTTGAGATAGACCCTGAAAAATCACTTGGCGAATACAAAGAGAAGATAACTCCGCAGATAGACAAGATAAGCTTCTTGAAGGGATCAGGACTGGAGGATATATTTGATATTGCTGGTGTCACACCAGGAGTTGATGAGCTCGCGGCCTTTGACAAATTCCTGCAGTACATGAACTCAGACGAATATAATGTGATCATATTTGATACAGCTCCTACAGGCCATGCCCTGAGATTCCTTTCCCTGCCTGACATACTTGATTCCTGGATAGGCAAGATGCTGAAGATCAGAGCACGCTTTGCCACAATGGCAAATGTATTCAAAAAGATCATCCCATTCGCCAAGGAGGATGAATCACCAAGCCTTGGCACAGAACATCTTGATGAAATAAAGGAACGAATCGAGCAGGCGAGGAAGATACTCATGGATCCAGAAAGAACAATCTTCAACATAGTCATGATACCAGAGCAGATGAGCATATTCGAATCAGAGATGCTGCTGAAGACACTGGGAGAATTCAAGATTCCAGTCAAGAACGTCATAGTTAATCAGCTTATTCCAAATAACCCCGAATGCAAGTTCTGTACAGAGAAGAGAAAGATTCAACAGAAGAGACTGGAAGAGATAAGGAAGAAGTTCTCACAAATGAAGATCAAGGAAATCAGCCTGCTCAAGGAAGAGGTTGTTGGTTTTGATGCGCTTGAAAAGATAGGAAAAAAGCTTTTCTAATTTCTACTATATAAGAACCATCCAAAGGCGAATATCACAACACATATGACTACAAAAATCAAAGGGAACGGATCAAAGCAGTCATCTGCAATACCATTACAGTCCTCATCTAATCCATTTCCACATACCTCAGGAGCGGGGTAATTCTCAAGATCGCATGGTCGCCATGAACCACCTGAGCATATCCTCTTACCTGCTTTGCACACACCGAGGTTGCTGCCGCATGGTTTTTCTTCACCATCCGAACATGGAAGGAAATTCCTCCAATCATCCTGTGCAGTGACTATGGAAAAAAGACTATATAAAATGAGGCCGAATGCAACAAATATGAGCAGCTTATGCATACGTTTCACTCTTCATGTTTCATCAGTTTTACGCCTGAATACAGGTTTGCTATCCCTGCGATTACCATGAGTAGTGTAATAAACCAAATCATTATTTTTCCAATATCCAATGGGATTGTAGATATGTATGTGTTAACAACACTTAGTATGAAATTCTCAATATCAATCAGAATCAATACACCAACTATGAGAAACACCAATCCAGTTAAGATGTTTCCCAGTCCAAGGAGGATTGACTTGTGCTCCTTTTGTGTCTTTTGTATGTTCTCTGGTTTTATCTGAGGTTGTAAAGGTGGCCGGGACTTGCTTATTATCTCAGAAATCTCATTATCCATCCATCCCTGCTGTCTAAGTGCGTTTCTTACCTGCTCAACAGTAAACCCGCTTTGTAGCTGGTTTTTGACATAATCCAGAATCTGCTGGCTTATCATATAGAATAGTTAGGATTTGGAATTTATATACAGTTAAACTTCTTTTAGCTTCAGTGCTTTTAGTTCTTCAATGTTTCTTGCACCAGCCAAAAGCATTGATGTCTTCAGCTCAAAAATAATCTGTTCTATCTTTTCCTTCACAGCATCTGCTGATATTGTGGCTGGCCTAAGCAGAGGCAAAGCAAATCCAACAAGGGATGCTCCCATGGATATTGCTTTAGCAACATCCAGTCCAGTCCTCATTCCGCCTGATGCTATTATAGGAACTGTAACATTTTCCTTTGCCTGCCTCAGACATTCTGCAGTCTTGGTTCCCCACTCGAAGAAGGGCTCTGCATTCTTTGCTCCCCTGTGGTATTCAACCTTTATCCAGTTTGTACCACCCGCACCAGCAACATCTATGGCTGCAACACCTGCGTCTTGAAGCTTCTTTTGTTCAGATCCCACCAAACCATTACCAATCTCCTTCACAACAATCGGAAAATCAACCTGGCTGCATATATCCTTTATCTTCTGAAGCACATCTCCCCATTTGGTCTCACCTTCAGGCTGAAAGGCCTCTTGGCCTATATTAAGGTGTATTGCCAGTCCATTAGCCTTGATCATATCCACTGCGTGCCTTACCTTATCCACACCATACTCTGCAAGCTGTGCTCCACCAAGATTTCCTAACAAAAATATATCAGGCGCAACGTCCCTTACATTATATGTGCCCTCAACCTCAGGGTGCTTGATTGCAGCCCTCTGCGATCCAACACCCATTCCAATACTAAGTTCTTGCGCAGCCTTGGCAAGGTTTTTGTTTATTAACTTCGCCTCGCTTGTACCGCCTGTCATCCCCTCTATGTAGATGGGAGAAGAGAATTTCTTGCCCAGGAATGATGTTGAGACATCTATATCATCCCGATCAATTTCAGGCAATGCCTTATGCTCAAACTCGTATCTTTCAAATCCATTACTCTTCTCAAACTCTACAGGTTTCTCTAAGCAAATCTCTATGTGCTCAGCTTTCCTATTCTTCAGAATATCAGGCATAGTTATCGCTTATATGTCTGCAGGATAATTTTAAATATCTACTATCCAATTAATGTTTAGGGTATTTATACTAAATTAAAGCATCAAACAGTTAAAAGGAGACACTTCATGAAAAAGATCTTAACTTTATTTATCATATTCTCATTCCTGCTAACAATAGGATTTGTACACGCTGAAGAAACAGTATTATTAGAGCCTGCTGATGACAGAATAATAACACACCAGAACACATTTGTTAAATTCATCGTCACTGCAACCAATAAACAGAACACTGAGGACTATTTCCAGCAAATCATAGATGGAACACATCTTGAATGGACATTCCCCAGCCACGTACAGGTACACCTTGATCCCTTGGAGTCTAAGAAGCTCAGCCTGGACCTTTATCCGAGATATGCAGAACCTGGAGAGTATGTATACAAATTTGAGCTCATATCACAGAATACTGGGAAGAAGGAATCTGTGCCTCTTTATCTGGAGATAAAGGAACCCTTCCTGATAGAGGCATTTGATGCTGTGAACGAGGGGGATCAACTAAAGATAGCATTTGCATATGACACTGCAGTTGGACAGGAACTTGATGTGTTCATCACGGTGAAGGATAATAATGGAAACGTGATATTGTCTAAGAAATTCGTAGAAAGTATAGAGGGACAGCAAACAATAACCAGAAGGCTTGACATTCCAGGCAACATCCTCGCAGGAGAGTATCTGGTTGAAGCTGATTTCATACCATATCTTTCAGGAACGCCCAAGTCTGAAAATAAGGTGTTTTATGTAGAGGCCATACATGATGTTATGGAAACAGAAAACAGGGTATTGACTCCATTATATGAGGAAGTCACAGTGAAGGTGACAAACAATGGAAATATAGAGGAAAATAGATACTCTGTTTACCAGAGTGTCAGGAGCGACTTCCTGACAGGCTTCATAACACAACCAGAGGAGTGCAACCAGGAGTTCGGACAAACAACATGCGAATACCTTGTAAACACACTTCCACCAGGAACATCCCAAGAGGTAACATACAGAATTGAATACTGGCCAATATATCTTCAGGTTGGAATTATCCTAATAATAATCATATCCCTTGTAGGCTACTCATTCATCAGGGTGACTGCACCCACGATCACAAAGACAGTAAAAAGAAAGGGCAATCAGAAATACAGTGTCACGCTTCACATCAAGAATCCATTCAGGCATCACCTAAGAGGGGTGATGGTAAGGGATTGGATCTCCCCGCTTGCTGACATAACACCTGAATTCAGCATGAAGCCTGTTGCAAGGAAATCTGACGCAGGAACAGAGCTCTTGTGGAACATAGGAAACATAAGGCCAAAAGACGAGGTTCTGATAAATTACACTCTCAAGACACAGATAGAGGGCAACATTAAGCTTCCAAAGGCTCATGTCCGCTTCTTCGACAAGCAAGGCAGTCAGAACAAGATATTTTCCAGTCCGGTTATGATAAAATAAGAATCCGGGTGGAGAGATTTTCAGCGCAGCTGAAAGCGCCTGCATCAGCAGCGTGTTTGAACTCCCAACACTGCGGTCTCCTTCTCTCATTTTGGTGTTAACCAATCAAAAGACTACAGCCGCATGCTCTGCCAGGTTGAGCTACACCCGGTTATTAGAAATAATTACTCGGAGAGTATATAAACATTCTAGTAAGGATAAGCTCCAACCATCTTCCTGAAGAACATCGAGCCTGGCACGATTGTGACTATGTACCACCAATACCATGTCATCTCAGGGCTTAGGAAGAAGAACGGGAATTCCCAATTAAGCAGGGGCACGTGGAATGGAGATGCTATTATAAGTGTTTCAAACTGTGAACCCATCCATGCAAAGAATATCCAGAAAAGTATCAGAGATGCAAGCAAGGGCTTCATCGTGAGTGCAAGCTGCTTCTGGCTAGCCTTCATGCTCTCCATTGTGAGCTTGTTGACCTCTTCCATGTTCCCGGATTTTCTGGCCTTGCTTATACGTTCCCTGAAGTATTTTGTCTCCTCCTTTAGCCTCCTGCCATCTGCTGGGTTTATCAACAGCCTGTAAAGGATGGCTATGACTAATGAAAGAACCAGTGTGTAGATCAGGATATCAATCATTGCTGACATATCAAATACCTAGGTAAAACTCAAGTGTGCGTGTCAATTCATTTATTGCGTACTTAATGTTTCTTTCATGTACTCTTATAGTTTTAAGTATTGATCCAACAGATGCAGAGTATGATGACGCTAGCATACGGTTTGCATGCTGATGCCTCAAGATCCTGACAGCCTCTGCTGGATTGTTGCTCAAATGAGGATTTTTATCGAGTTCTAGATTAATTATGACATCTGGCTTAAATTTGTTCATCACCTTTTCTGTGAACAAAGGCACATAGCCAGCTCGTGTTCTGATGGTGAAATAACCACTAAGTATGACATGCTCCTTTTTTGCGGCCTTGGACAATGTTAGGTCAAGCTCCTTGTTCACATTCTCCTTGATAGCCATCATATCCTTCATCTTGAAATCATCAAATGATATGCTTTTCTTCACTTCACCTATCTTCTTAGGAATAGATGTGCGTATGATTGGCTTCATATCAATAAGCTTATAGCTTGGTAGGGCTTTAGATCCACTTAAGACAAGATCCAAAATACTATCCTTACTAGACTCCTTTGTACCAGTGATGAGTATCTTCGTCATGCTAGCCTTGACCCAAGAGCTTTCTGATTGCAGGATGTGCATCCTCCATCTGATGCTGTGCAATCTGCTCATAAAGCTGGAATATGATCATTGTTGTAAGTAATATACCTGTTCCTGTACCCAGTGCTCCGGTGAAATCAGCATATGCTGCAAGGAAACCAACAGCTGCACCCCCAAGGACAGCAAGCGCAGGTATATACCTATCCAATACACGTTCTATTATCCTTATATCCCTCCTGTATCCGGGTATCTGCATGCCTGTTGATTGTATCTGTTCGGCAACAGATTTCGAACTCATTCCAGCTGTCGCAACCCAGAAAATGGAAAAGACCACAGAACCGCCTATCATGAAGGCTGAGTATGTGAATACCCTTACTATATCTATAGGCGGTATGTATGCCAGGGAGCTAATACCCGAAGCAAATACAAGTGCATACCAAACAGCCCCACCTATGATGGCAAATACAACAGGGATCTTGATATTATTCCTCTTAAGGAAGTATGTAGCTATAGCTCCAATAAGTGCGAACATGCCAATGAATATCATAAGACCTGCCAATGCATCTGTCCTAGGCGGTGATAGGAAATATAACAGACCGCTCGTGGCACTGCCGTTTGCATCAAATGTTCCAAAGAACGTCATTCCGCGTTCCGATAGCATACGCCCCATAAGTTGCACATTCGCAAGGAGAGCTGCCACGAGTATTACAGGAATATTCGAAGTGTAGAATAATTTCAGAGGCCATCTTCTGCCAAATCCTCTTATGGACCCAAAGGCTAGAGGTACCTCTATCTTGATTGCATTTGCATATACAACGAGCATGAATACCACTACCGTGGCTATCACAGGCAGCAGTACGAGTAGTGATGTAAGGGGCTCTGCCCCTAGGAAGTATAGAGATTGCGGTATTGCACCAACAGGCGCATTCGTAGCGCCTGGCAAACACAGCTTAGCTCCAGCTAGACATTCATTTGAGAATGGGTTGAATGCCCTAGTGATCATTGTTGATGAAACACCTGCAACAATGAATAGTCCTATTCCTGATCCAAATCCC
>JBDRNB010000061.1:0-3277 GCA_043811635.1 Candidatus Aenigmatarchaeota archaeon | reverse complement strand
TTTTGTGGAAGGAGATGTCAGTTTCGTATTTATGTTTCACATTATCCAATTGTTTCACTTCATCCCTGAAGCTAGAGATGTCAGATGGATTTGTCAATGTGATCTTGATCAATTGTTTCATCTGGCCAAGGAACTCCTTTTCAATTGTTTCAATCTTCTCCACAGAGCTACTTTCAAACATTATATTCTGAATATCTGACATCATTTTTTCAATATCCTCTTTTTCTGCTTTTTTGGATTCAACATAAAAATAAGGCCTGAACCTCCTGTCTTCAACCAAAACCCTTTTCCCAGTTTTGGTGTTTCCCCAAATTCTTACGACTGGAACATTCTCTTCTACAAAGTAATCAACATCAAGAACGCAGAGTTTTGTCATATTAAATTTTTGTTTTTTTGGCTATAAAAAGCCACATTATAAGCTTTGAAAGGATCAGGAGGACCTGAAAGGTATTTAAAATTTATGATTATTATCATCATACGGTAATAAGAAAATCATGCTAACTACATAACTCGTGTTCAACTTGGATCTTGATACAGATGTACAAGATTCTTAAAACTCTCAAGGGTTTACAATTGTTTCAACACCTCAGAATTCAATGAAACCTTCATATGGAGGGCATTTGGAGGGAAGTTGATTTGATAGCAGAATCTGGATAGAGTTCAATTTCTGAGCACAGGTTTCATGTTGTGTAGTTGTCTTTCGTCTACAAAAACGTAGACTTTTCATATATATTCTGTCTTGAGTTGAACTCAACTGAAACAAACATATTGCAGGAGGTAGTTGCCATGAAACGTGGCGAGCTAACAAAGTTGATCGTCGCATGCTTAGTTGCGGATTTCCAGGATGAAGATGTCATAGCTATGACACAGAAAGCGATGATGATGTATGCAGATACAAATGAATGTGTTTTGCATCCGTTCATGTCAATGCGATATCAGCTATCCAGAAAAGAGATGACAAGTGATGAAATCATCACAAAGGAGTTGCTGGCCTGGTTGATAGAAGAATACGATGATGGTACTACTCATCTCATTCTCGAAAGATTCAGAGAATTCGCCAAATTCTTGAAGGCAATTGGCTATTTGACCGGCATGACTATTCTGGATGTTGATTTCGAGAAGGAAGACGAAGACCAACCTGAGGAGAAGACCGACAAAGACGAGGAAGACCAGCCTACAGGAACTAGTACTTCAGTTACAGCCATTAAGGTCGAGATAATCAAGTCTGACATTGGAAGAAGGGGAGAGCTTCGCAGAATTCTCAAGATCGCCGGAAAAAAGGTTGAGATTCGCGGGGATGTGGCAAAGGCCGATGCGGCACTCAATGGCCAGCTTCTTCCTCTGATAGCCAAAATGAAGGCTGCGAGAACGAAGTATGAGGATATCGCAAAGACAATATCTAGCAGGTCCGGTGTTGATATCGATAAGGGCAAGGTGAGTGCCTTTTGTAGTGCTAGTAGGCACGGTGATCTGATCAATAAGCTCATGGAGCAGTTTGATTCCGGCGGCACGAAGCCTGTTACGGAAGCGAGGAAGACTGCCGACGAAACTCTGGTCACGGGTGTTAAGGTCAAGTTAGTCAAGTCTGAACGCGGAGCGAAAAGAGAGCTTCGTAGAACTCTCAATGTCGAGGGAGAAGAGATTGAGCTCCGCAAGCTCATGGCAGAGGTTGACGATGCCCTCAAAGGACAGCTCTTTCCCTTGGTAGCTCATTTGAGTAATACCATGTCGTATCCTAATATTGCGAAGGAGATCAGCGGCAGGATTGGTATGAAGATTCCTGCGGTTCGAATGACTTCCTTTGGTTCAAGATACAGCGACGTGATTCAGCGCCTCAGGAAGAAAGTGAAATAGACTATATAGCTAGTCAATGGCAACCTTCATCAACTGTTCCAGTCTCTGGGACAGTTGTTTATACTGTTTATTAAGAGGGATATAAGCGCTGAAGATAGCACTGAAAGGAATTTAAAAGTTAATAGTATTATGTAATCATCGCAAAGTGGCAAGATTCATATTCAACTACACATCTTAATCCTGAAATCTGATATCTGTATCAGGTTTCATGCATCTCTCATGAGTTCATATGTACATGTAATTTGCTTAGGTGAACCGAGATATGATGCTGTTTCTGAGCATGAATTCCAGGTTGTGTAGTTGTCTTGTGCATGTGAAATCGCAGACTTTCCTGTGATTTAATGTCTTAAGTTGAAGATAACGAAAACATATAAAAGAGGGAGGAACTTGCCATGGAACGCGAGTTTTCTTCAGATGATGTTTTGAGAAGTCTTGCTGAAATTTTTGGATTTACAAGATTCGAAGCAATGACTACTGAAGCAGTGTTAGCGTATGTAGAAGCTCATCAAGCTTTTACTCATCCAATTATGTCGATTATGTACAATCATGAAAAGAATGGATTGGATGTAGGTGATATCATCACGGATGATCTGATGAATCACCTGCTAACAACAGGTGAGAACGGGGACTGTCTATTCAATATCACCAGATTATTGGAGTTTTCCCGATTCCTAGTGCACGTCGCACACAGATTCAACAAGAAGATCATGGGTATCACCATCTCTGGAGAGATTAGTGAAGAAGCCATATCCAAGGAGTCTTCCCCGGAAAGTTCGGATGCAGTCGGGGATCGTGGTTCTGGAGCGTCAAAGCCAAGTACAGCTACACCTGCAGCCAAACCACCTCCTACGAAACCCAGAACTACTGACAGAGAAACTTTCGAGACCGAATTTGAAGAAAAGAGTGAGATAGCAATTGATTATGCTCTCACTGAATTGGGATATGAAGGCACTCGAAGGTTCATTGTGTCGCGCCTAGAACAAGACAAGAGTCCTTTGGAGATATCCGATGAGATAGTCGAGATCACAGGTGTATCATCTCCACCCATAGTTACGTGGATTACTTTGATTGCAAGGAGTTCGGAAGGTCCGAAAAAACTCCGAGCTATTCCGTCTGAGCTGGTGGAATCTGTCAGAAAGAAGGTTGTTGCTGGAGCCAGTCCAGGAGCAAAACCCATCAAGACCGCATCGGAAGATGATTTTGTGAACCCATACAAAAACCCGAGGGATATAAGGGCGGATATGGGTCTTCGCAAGAAAGGAGAAAAAGGTCTCTACCAGTATATTGCTAAGCGACGCACTGCCGGAGCAAGCTTTCCTACCATAAGTACTGAGATTAAACAGTTGACTGGAGAAGAACTTACTGCAAAGACTGTTTCAAATCGGTTCTATAACCCTCTTGTCAGGTTCAATAAAGAAGCAAA
>JBDRNB010000060.1:0-7623 GCA_043811635.1 Candidatus Aenigmatarchaeota archaeon | reverse complement strand
CAACACTTTCCACATGCACTTGGATCAGTATCGCAATCTGCAAAATTAGTGCAAGCATAACCAAATTCAGGGGCCGCTTCTTTAGTAATATAACAAGCATAATCAAGACTACTACAACAACCCTCATCATTTGAACATGTTGTTCCACTTCCTGTAGATGCACAACCATCATTTGCCTGCGGCGTGAACACTTCATCATCGCCCTCGCTCTGGCCCACATCATACTCATAAGGGATCATGGTTGTATTGTTTGTGATTGCGTTGAACACATCAAGCCTTGAGATGTTTATGGTTAGCATGCCTTGCCTGAAGCTGATCGGAATCCCTGTGCTTCTGAACCTGTATTTCACATCAAGCGGTGCGAGGCTCTCATTCTCCAGGAGCAGGGCCGCGGCAGCTGCAACCATTGGTGTGCTGATTGAGGTTCCTGATCTTGTTACCTCTTTGTTGCCAAGTGTCTTGGTTGTTACGTTTGCTCCTGGCGCAAACAGGTCGACCATTATGTTCACATTGCTGAACTCCGCTATGGTGTCGTTTTTGTATGTGGCTGAGACTCTTGTTACATTCATTGCGCAGCTTGGTGACGTGATATTTGTTGTTCCATCATTGCCTGTTGCAACTGCGACAAATATGCCTTGCGCAACTGCCTTGTTTGAGAGCTCTGCAACAGGATTTCTATCACAGTAGCCGTCGTAACTACCGCTTCCTATGCTCATGCTTATGATGTGCGCACCATTTGTCATGCAATAGGCAATCCCCTCCATCACATCACTTCCGTATCCTCTTCCTGAAGCGTTTAGAACCTTCACACCTATGATGCTTGCTTTAGGCGAGACATTCTGAATTATGTATGCAACCTCTGTTCCGTGGCCGTGATCATCCATTGGATCTGCATCGTTGTTTACAAAATCGTAGCCTGTGAGATAATTGGTAACTGTCTTGTAATCCACTCCTGTGTCCACTACACAGACTCTCTGTCCAGAACCTGTAAGAGGAAAACCATAACTTGACATGTCAGCACGTATCACAGAGATGGAGTCTGTAACAAACAGTTCCATCTCCTTGTCAAGGTATATCTTTGCTATGTCTGCGTCCAGTAGAAGTGTATTGATTGTGGTGATGTCCTTTATGTTTCCTGCCACATAAGCGTCAATTGTTTTTCTGCCCCAGAAGTCAGACTGGCTCATGACAAAGGTTTTTGGCTCTTCCCTGAACTTGATTATTATCCGCGCCTCGTCATATTTGCTCAGTTCTTGCATGATTTCCTTGTCAACCCTGCTGGTGTCAAATGGTTCCTGCACAGAATCTGAAATTCCGTCTGTATCAGACTGCGCAGAACCGGGATCTAGACTGAGATAGCTGACAAATAGAATTAATACTACACCTAATGCAAACCCTTTTTTATTCATCTGCTTTATATAATTAGAATGGAATTAAAAACTAATCTGTAGTTATGTAAGGTATGTAAGGGAATTTCCTATAAAAAATCAATCGCTTATAAATTCGAGTTCCGTCGAGGACTCCCATCTCTTCTTGAGCTTTGCCTGCAACTGTGCCCTGCTTGGAAGCTTGTTGTCCTCCACCCATTTCATAACTATCTTTGGCTCCTTGTAATACAGGTTTAGTATGTCAGCGACCTCTGCAAACTGGTATATACCATTCCTTTCCATCCACTCCAAGACCTTCTTCCTTGTCTCAATCTCTTTCACAATCTGGGAATAAGGCGTGCCTGTCTCAAATGATATGCGCCTTAATATCTCTGAGTTCTGCATGCTGTCCTTGAACTTGTCTGTTGCAGGTATCCAGTTGAATGTTCTGATTGCATGGGCCTTGCCTGTCTTGGAATCAATAGACTGTATCTCCACAACCTCCTTGACACGTCGGACAGATTTTCCCTTTTCACTTGAGCTTGTCATTACAATCAGAATGTCAAGAGACTCTATCAGGGATGTGGACAGCTCAATTGGAGGCGACTCAAGCCTCTTGATAACATCCTCTATGGATCCGGCATGCATGGTTCCGATTGATGGATGGCCGGACGACATCCCTTGGAACATAACGTATGCCTCCTTTCCTCTGATCTCTCCGACTATTATGTAGTCTGGATTCATTCTGAATGATTCCTTCAGGAGGTCAAACATGTCTACTTCCCCATACCTCTTCCCGCTTGCCTCAGGCATTCCAAACCCTGTTCGAGCCACAGAAGGTATCCAGTTCTCATGTGATAGGTTAATTTCACGCGTGTCCTCGATGCTGACTATCTTCTTCTCCGGATGTATGAACATGCTAAGGATATTTAGGTATGTTGTGTTGGATACGACCAGACCACCGAAGTTCCCTGCCACAAAGTTGTGTGTGCCATCTACAGTAACATCGTACACAAATCCCTTCTTGTTCTTGTGTGGTTTAACCTCCTTTACCTTGTCCCACATTATGTCAGATTCTGCAAGAAACATCAGGTATTTGACTCTCAGATCATTCAAACCTATCTTTTCAAACCCACATGCAATCTTCTTTAACGTCTGCCTCTGAGGTCGGACTCGCTCATTGATTATATCCCTTATGCTTTCCCTTTTCAGGTATGTGTTCTTTGCCAGTTGTGTGTTGTTTATTCCATGATGTTGGCAAATATCTCTTATCACCTTGTTCACTGGAACAAGATCAACATTCGTGATGTAGTTCTTTGTTTTTCTGAGTATGCGATCAAGCCTTCTCTTTTTTTCAGGGTGACTGTAGCCTATGTTTTCCTTGAAAAGCTTTAGGTTGTCGCTTCCGCTTATCATCAATCTATAGTATTTCTTCCCATTTATTTTCTTGGTGGAAACCTTGGATATGATGCCGAACCTCTGAAGGAGGTATGGTATTTTCTTTGCTAGTTTCTCAGAAGATGTGGAAAACTCTATTTCACATTCCTTGTTTGATACATATGATTCACAATCGAAAAGTGCGGACAAGAAGTATGATACCTCTCTTGAGGAGGATTTCAGTATCAGTTTAGGAATATCTGCATTTCTCGACTTCTTCCTGTTAGGTATCCCGAACACCTTGTTAAGAATCTCAGAAACAACAAAGGAATAGATCTGCACTCGAGATGTCCTGCTTTCAAAATGTTGGGTTGTTGTTCCTATCCCAAACACATCCTTGACTAGGTAACTAAATCTTTTCCTGAGCACATGATTGGAGTTGTGAAAGTTTGTTGTGTTTTTGTCTATATTCCCATCACCTATCACATAACCCAGAATGGATGCAAGTTCTGGGGAGGTCTTGGTAATGTTCCTGATATTCTTGCTGCTGCGTCTGGAGGACAATCTTTTGATCTGGACATCCTTGTTATAATTTGTGATCTCTAGAAATCTCTTCAGTTCCTTGAGGGGGATTGCATTTTGGCCAAACCAGCTATTAAATGTCAAATAGTTTATGTTCATTTTTTTGGATGCATCCTTTTTGGAAAATCCATATGATTTCATTATCCTATTAAGCAGCGGCTTGGCGTCTCTTGTATATATACCTGTTTCATATTCCATCATATTGATGTTCTGTGTCTTGCCTTTGATAGGCACGCGCCTCACAGAGGCTAATATGTCGCCTGGCTTCAGTTTGTCTGCCCTTATCTGTATTATTTCCCCGTCCCTCATGCAGAAGAATGGATGTTCTGGTGTGGCTGATATACTTATTCCCCTGTTTGTCGATACAGTGAACAGCTTATCAGAATCCATTCTCCAGAACTTGTTAACCCTTACCGGCTCTATCTTCAATGGATTGTCTGAGAGTGTTAGGAGGTTTACTGGTGCCTTGTTTTTTATGGCTTTCTCGTGCAGCTCTTCAGCCCTCAGGATCTCACCGTCTGCCAATTGGATATAATCGTCTGGTGATATGCATTTTCCTGTTGACACTCCTCCGCAGATAAGTATTGATACATTGTGTTCAAGCAAAAACCATAAATATGCAAGCATGGGTATTGATGTTGTTTTCAGGTTAATCATGTCCACAGGCGAGTACGGATTCTTCCTGAACTTTCTGATTGAGAAAGTGGGGCCCTTGGTTGTGACATCCTTTGCAATCGAAGCTTGGACACGGGAGCCATCAGGCAGTGTTCCGTCAAGTATTGGCTTGGCATAGGATATGTATCTTCCACACTTCTCTGACAGTTTTATCACATAGTTGATCAGTATCTCCATATCAATGTATCTTATGTTCGTCTCAATTGAGCCAAACTTTCTGTGAACTACATAGATGTAGCTATCTATTCCAGTGCAGCCTATGTCCTCTATGTAAGGGTCATGCATGATAGGCTCTATCTCATTCAGGCCCACAAAGTCTCGTACCAGATAGTACATGATCTTTACATATCTGTCCATGTCCATCTCCAGCTTTGTGTCCTCAATTATCTTCTGGACCTTTTTCTGTATGTATGTAATTGCTTCTGCCCTGTTTTTTATCACAGACATCTTGACATCTATGAGTTCTGTAAGAGATGTCTTCATCTTTTCAAAAACCTCTTTGTCCTTGTCTGTCATGGATGGTTCAAGTATGTTGTAAATAAGCTTGTTCTCACTCTTGGACCATGTTATATGTGCGTATGCAAACGGCTCAAGCAGTGGATACTTAAGATCAATTGCAGACGGATCCTTTGTGGATGGAAGTGTTATGAACTGCTTAGGCTCTTTTATGAACAAGTTTGGATAATCAACATGCGGCTTATCCATCTTTTTCCTCAGAAATCCTTTTAGCTTCATCTAGCCTCCCTTAATGAATGCTTCCTGATCTGCATCCACAACTATACCATTTGGCGTTATCCTGTAAGGGTGAAGTGTTTCAGAATGACTGGATCCCCTAAGCTTCCAAATCTGGACGGCTCTGTTGTATGTTGACTGCAATCTTTCGTAATAATACACTATCACGCTATCAGCCACAAATTCCTCCACTCCATACCTGGATAAACCAGTTGTTCCAGGAACAATCTCAGACACTATTAGCGATGTTGTTCCCAGCTTTCTAAGAGCTGTTGACATGTTGTAAATAACTTGCCTGAGTTCTGCCTTGTCGCGTATGTGCAGACCAAGAGCTGATATGGAATCGACAACAACCCTCTTTGCGTTTATCTGTCGTATTGTTGATTCCAGGACATCAAAAACATCCTCGATCCTGTATGGATCGTATTTGATGAAAACAACCTTCCCTTCTTCTTCTAGCTTACTAAATTCTATCCCAAAGGATGATTTCATATTCTCCTTTATGGATTGTGGGGGCTCTTCAAAGGAGAGGTACACCCCATTTTCTCCATACTTTGCAGCTCCATTGAGTATGAACTGGGAACAAGTGATAGTCTTGCCTGTGCCGCTTGTTCCTGTAATCAGAGTTAGCTGGTTGTATGGTATTCCACCTTTTAGAATCTCATCTAAGCCTTTTATCCCTGTCTTTACTCGATCCATGGAATCGCCAATATATAATTAGTTGTGGGATTTCATATAAAGATTCAACATGAAAACAAGACACAAACAAAGGTTAAAAACCTCCTTTATAATATAATCAGATATGAGCGTATCAAAAAAGGAACTGGAGAAGGTAATAAAGAACTTAGGCATCATCAGGGGAAGGCATACAGAACTTGTTAGCTTTTACATACCATCTGGTGCAAACCTAGACATAGCTGTAACTCAGTTGAAGAACGAGCAGTCCACATCCATGAACATCAAAAGCAAGACTGTTCGGAAGAATGTTACAGGAGCAATAGACAAGATCATACATCACCTCCGTATGTACAAACAGCAGACACCACCAAATGGAATAGCAGTGTTTTCAGGAAACGTGTCTGAGAAAGATGGTGTCTCAGACATCCAGCTGTGGGCTGTGGAACCTGAAGAGCCTTTGAGGACAAAGCTTTACTGGTGCGGCCAGAATTTTATATTAGACCCCCTGATGGAGATGGTGAAGGAGCGTGAGGTCTACGGCCTGATAGTCCTTGACAAATCAGAGGCCACAATAGGTGTTTTGAAGGGAAAGAGGATAGATGTACTGAAGCATCTTGATTCAATCGTGCCTGGCAAGACAAAGAAAGGAGGATGGAGTCAAGCCAGATATGCCCGTATTCGGGAAGGCATACTTCATGATTTTCTCAAGAAGGTTGGTGATATAGCATCTGCGCAGTTCAAGGACATAAAGGAGCTGCTCGGTGTCATTATAGGCGGACCTGGTCCCATAAAGGAGCAGTTCTTTGAAGGCAATTTCCTGGATTATTCGATCCAGAATAAGATCCTTGGTGTTGTGGACACATCCTACACAGGCGAGCATGCATTGAATGAGGTGCTTGAGAAATCTGAGGAGCTGATACAAGAAGCTGCAGTAATCAAGGAGAGGAAGCTCCTGGAGAGGTATTTTGAGGAGCTTGCAAAGCCAAACGGGCTTGGGATATATGGTCTGGAAGATGTGGCAAAGGCTATAAAAAATGGGAGTGTGGATATTGTCCTACTATCAGAAAGCTTCAACTACAAGGACGTATCATACGAATGTGAATGTGGAAACAAGGAAGAGCGTGTTGTCAAGGAGGAGGACATGAATTTCCAGGAATGTAGTAAGTGTAAAGCCAAGATGCATGTCATAGCTGACAAGGACATAACTGAAATGATAATCAAGGAAGCAGAAGAGATGGGAACCAAGATTGAATATGTTTCTGTTCACACACCAAAGGGCGAGCAACTGAAAGAACTAGGTGGTGTTGGAGCCATACTTCGGTTTAAGACTTAAGAATTCTTTTCAACTGATCCTCGAACTGTTTCTTGTACATCTCCGTTCTGTCTATATCTGAATAGAAGTCTGTCTTTGCTGCGAGACTTAGCTTGGATGCGACCAGACGTGCGACCTTGCCTTTCAGCTCCTTTGGTGCGTTTTGTATGTGAACCTCTCCGAACAGGATTCCATACTTGGGTGCCTTGCCCTCGCCTTTCAGGTGTCTAAACAATGCCTTCTCTGCTCCTAGAAGCTGCACAGTTGATGATGGCATCCGTGCAAGCTTCTCCAGGCTGCCTGCTGCAGCTAGCATGCGTGCAGCCATTATCTGACCGACTATGACAGACATGTTTGGAATTACTTCTTGTGCAGATTTCTTGATGTAGTCAGATAGGTTTTCCTTCAACTCAAAAAGGTTTACAATTGATTTGGAAAAACCCTGGATAGTTGAAATATCAATCTCTGAGAAATCCATGCCTGCAGAATTCTCTGCGTATTTGGGAAGGTTTTTTGGCTCGCCTGAATATTCCTTTCTTATGGTATCCCTCTTTCCGTATTTGGTCACAAGATCTGCAAGCTTCTCATTTGTTGTCATGAGCTTCACAGCCTCTGGGAAATACAATCCATACCATTCCCTCAGGTGCTCTGACAGAATATTTATGTTCTTCTCCACCTCATCAAGAACTGAAACTGCGTGTATTAGTATCTTGTCTGACTTCACAACCTTGAGCTGCTCCTTTGTTTTCAGCACATTCACCTTTGTAAGAATCTCATTCAGCTCAGCCTGCGAGCTGACCCATCTCAGATCAAGAGCTATCTTCCTGAATTCAGACTGGAGTGTTTCATCTCCCAGATTATCCTTCTGCTCTATGCAGATCATGTCCCTGACTTCAACAG
>JBDRNB010000059.1:0-8460 GCA_043811635.1 Candidatus Aenigmatarchaeota archaeon | reverse complement strand
ATGCATCTCATAATCCCTAAAGACGCCGAGTATCAATCTGTGATCTCCTCTATCTGTATCAAAGAAAAACTCCCTGCTAAGCCCCTCAGACCCAAAATTTGTTACCTTTCCAAGCCCCAGACCCCCATAAGCTGTTCTTTTTATTTGGTATGCTTCTGATCCAGGATAAGCGATAGGCAGCTTTATTGCAAGCCTGGTCTTGTTTCCAAACTCGTTTCCTCTGCTGTCTTTGTATGTGAAGTCTTTGGGTACCATGTCATCAAGATGAATATTCATTCCTGCAAGGCTGTCTGGTCTGTTGTTCAGCTCCCACACCTTTGCAATCCTGTTGTTATCACCATCATAAATATAGGCTCCATCCTTTCTGTTTGTATTCTCCATATAATCCCAAAAGCAAGCTTCTCCATATTGAACTGCCGAATGAAAAACCGGATCTTCTTCATCATTAATTACATGATCTTCTTTCATTCTTCTTGAAAGCTTTTCTCCATCAGCCAGAATGAGCACTCCGCCATAGATCTCATTTTCAGCACCCTCTTCCAATGGGACGTGTGTCAAGACCCCTCTAGAAGAATCCATGATGTAAATACGTCCATCAGAAATGTAGGGTCTGCACCTTTCCAGATTTCTTTCTGTGTGATATCCTACCAGAGCATGGAAAATATCTATTTGTACCATGTTTATTAGTATATAGAGATCTTCTATATATACATATTTTCTGATTTTTTTTATTTTTCTCCTAAAAAGACATCTTATTTATTAATAAATAAAAATATTATATTATCATGGCAAAAAGGGACCTGAAACTTATATATTACACATCTGAGAATGCCAGGATGAGCCTGAGGAAGATGTCCGAACTTTTGAGGAAAAGCCCGCAGAGGCTCAAATACGCCATAAGTACAATGAAGAGAGAGGGCATCATAAGAGACCCCTTCTGTATCTTCGACTATTCGTATTTTGACCTGCTCTTATTCAGGATCTATTTCAGGGGAGGCTATACAAATGATGAGCAGAGGAGAAGAATATTAAGTGAGCTCATAAGCAACTCCCATATTGTATCAATATATGAATTCACAGGTGACTTTGATCTCACTGTTGAGTTTGCCTCCCAGAACCCGACAAAATTCAACAGGGAGTTCAAAAGACTCACGAGTCTGATACCAACCCTAAACGATTACAAAATAGTGTTAAACCTTGCGACATACATATGCCCAAAAGACTACCTTCTCATAGACAAAGACATACAAGAAATTGTTGTGGAAAAAATAGGCATGGACAGAAGGAAAGAAAACTTCAATAAAAATGAAAACAATGTAATAAAACAGATGCTAACAAATCCTACCCTTAATCTTATAGAGATATCCAAAAAATGCGAAATCAACTCCAAGACTGCAAAATCTATCATGAAAACCCTTCTGAAGCGCGAGGTTGTGAAGGGCTTCAAATATGTGGTGGATACAAACAAGATAGGTTTGTATAAGTCAAGGGTTTTTCTGAGGTTGCACAACATGAACAACGAGATAGAAACCAACTTCATGAGATATCTCTTGTCAATCAAAGAGGTTGTCCAGATAAACAACACTGTTGGCGACTGGGACATGGAGCTTGATATTGAAGCATTTGACAAAAACAAGGTAAAGGAACTTATCATGAAACTGAGGGAGGACTTCAAAGAGATAGTGGAAAGGTTCAATGTGATGGATTTCTATTATGATCACAAGAGATCCTACCTTCCCATGTGCATTTTTGAGGAAGAGTAGACTGGAAGCTTTTTAGTTCTTGTTTTGGTATTGAACGCGGCAGCTTGATTAGATTGTTTCTTCTATGAATATTCTTTCATCTGGTTAAATCATAGTTAATCTCTCAATAAAATAAAATAAGTGGAGAAGAGTAACTGCTTTGTAAACTGTTGCTGATTTACTAATCTCTTTTCTTAATAAAACACTCTTTGCAGTAAACAGGTCTGCCTTCTGCTGGCTTGAAAGGAACTTCACATTCCTTTCCACATTCTGCGCAGACTGCTTTGTGCATTTCTCGTGGTCCAAAATCTCTTCTGAAACCGCCGCCTCTTTGGCCGCCTCGATCTGAACCGTGTTTGTTGAAATCTCTCATATCTATCTCCTATTTTAATAACACAGAAGAACGAATTCTTCGTGTATTATCCTTGTTATTAAGGGTTATTGGTTTATAAAGACATGTTAATATGGGGTTATGACCAAGCTATAACCTATTTCTTTATATTCTTACTCAAGAACATCCATGCTATTACACTGTACACGAAAAGATAAACAAAGAGCCTGCCCATCATCAAAACCATGTAATCTATAGTGAATTCATAGAAGAAGAAACCAGAGATCATGGTCACCGCAATATTTATCGGCATGTAGGGAACAGACCATTTCAGAAGGCTTGGAAGAGACTCCTCTGGGAAGAATGTTCCTGAAAGAAACATCAAGGGAACAACAAGCATGAGGGAACATAATGTTGCCGCATTCTCTGATTTAGTTATGGATCCTATGGTAAGGCCCTGCAAAACGAACGTCATCGAAGCTATTGTATAGATGAAAGCAATGGGAAGTATGGAGTATGGGCTTATCTCAATCCCGAATCCATATATTCCAAGAAGGAAGATGAGGGGAAGAAAAAGAAGAGAGATGATTGTGTACACAAAGATCTTCTCAATCACAATTGTAAGCGTCCTTGTTGGAGATATTGACATCCTTTTGATGATCCCTTGATTCCTCTGTTTTATGAACGCAATGGATGAAAGGAAAACGCTTATCCACATCAGGATTGTTATGATGATTGTCGGAAACATGAAATTTATGTAGTTCTGATTGCCGAAATAACCTACAACATCTGTTTTTATAGGTTCCTCATAACCCTGCGGAACAACATCAACCTGTTCAGATAGATAGTCCTTTATAGAATTTATATCGTTTATGGAGTCCTCTATCAAGGATATGACAGCGTCAAGCTCTAATATAATTCGGTTGAGCTCTGTCTCCATATCATCCATTGCATCTAGGAGTTCCTGCACATTGATCTGGTTTCTTATATTCCTTATCTGGTTGCGTGAGTTTATCAGGGTGTTTTTTGTATTTGTGGTTGTGGTCTTCATATGGTTTAGTGTTGTGGACAGGTCAAGTACGCTATCCTTCACGTTCTGACTTGCGTTCAAGGCCTCTAGTGTTGCAAGAATCAGGCCTAGCCTGCTTTGTGCATCGTCAATCTGATCCTCAACCTCTTCAAAATCACCTACAGCATCATCCAGGTCATCGATCATATAATCAATGCTTATCAGCATGTCATCAATTCTCTCTACTATCTGAATTGTTTCAGATATATCATTCTTCAACTCTGCAAGATCATTCCTCAAAGCCTTCAATTCCTCTAGATAAGAAGAGATTTTCTCAAGCGAAACATCAACCTCACTCATTGTGGAAGTTATCTCATCATGCGCCAGGCCAATTGTACTGTTTATGATTTCCTTGGAAGCCTGGCTGGCTATCAGACTCAAGTGAGATTGAACTACCATACCAATCGGTTTCGCATTGTCATATATTATCTGCACACTACTGTTATAATGCGACATCTCTCCATAGAATGGGTATGAATTAACTATTATACCCATCCTTGCATCAGATGCCCTTATACTGTTTCCTATAGTTTCATTGCAGTTCCCGTCCTTCTCAGTGATCCAGAACATATCTGAATCAACCATGGACTGTCTCACCTTGTAGTACATATCTGTCCTCTCTGTTTCTGAACAAAGAATCACGTGAATATCAGTGGGTTGTGAGTTTATGTAAACAATGCCTATGGAACCTGCAATCACAAGAGGAGTTATGAAAAGAAGAATAAAGCTCCTGTAATCCCTGAAAAAGACAAGTATATCCTTCAGTATCATTGAAACAATCTTTACTCTGACCATACGTACCTATTTATCAGCTTCGTGATTTCCTGCGGCCTTCCAAAGTATCTGATGTTCCCCCGCACAAGGAAGATTACGTTGTTACAAAGGAAGTTTGCCTCCTCCATCACATTAGTAGAAACAATAACAGTTGTACCCTGCTGGTTTATCTTCTTGATCAGATTCCATATAGTCATCCTTGAAAATGGATCCAATTCAATCGTGGGTTCATCCAATAGAAGTATCTGGGGATTATGTGTAAGACTGCAACCTATATTCAATCTCCTCTTCATGCCGCCTGAAAGATTTGATGCAAACACATCGATCTTCTCATGTAGGTTGAGCGATTTCGCAAGGCTAGTAGCGAGCTTGTTAAGATCACCTTTCACATCATACAGGTTTGCAAAGAACTTCAGGTTTTCCTTCACAGTAAGCTGCTCGAAAAAGCTATTCTGCTGTGGACAATATCCAAGTATCTTCCTTATCTCCTTTTTTGTCGGCTTTATCTCCTTGCCATTCAAAAGGATTTTCCCCTTATTTGGATTGAGCAAACCTATAACAATCTTCAGAAGAGTTGTCTTTCCAGATCCATTCGCACCTATCAGTCCAAATCTGTCCCCTTTCTGAATTCCCAGTGTGATGTCATTCAGTGCCACAAATTTTCCGTACTTAACTGTGATGTTCTCCAACGAGAGGTACATATTAATTATATGTGTGAGCCCCATAAAATAAGCTCCCATACGAACAGCTATTTTAATCCTACACCGAAAATCTTTTCATGAGAATAATATTACTTGTGGACTTTGATTATTTCTACGCACAGGTGGAGGAAAGAGACAAGCCTGAATACAAGGGCAAGCCGCTTGTCATCTGCGTCTACTCTGGCAGAACAGAGGACTCAGGTGCAGTTGCCACTGCAAACTATGAAGCGCGCGAGCTTGGCATACATGCAGGAATGCCTATAATCTTCGCCAAGAGGAAGGCAGATGATAAAACAACCTTCCTGTCTATGCGCAAGGACTACTACACAAAGATCTCAAACAAAATCATGGATCTGATGAGGAAGCATGCAGACAGGTTCGAGCAGGTGAGCATAGACGAGGCTTATCTGGATGTGTCTGAGAAGGCAGGCAGCTACCAGGATGCTGTAAAGATCTGCAGGCAGTTGAAGCAGGACGTAAAAGACAAATTCAGGCTTACATGTTCCATAGGAGCCGGTCCGAACAAGCTTGTTGCAAAGATGTCTTCAAGTCTGAACAAGCCTGACGGACTGACAATAACAAAGCAAGGCGAGTTCCCAGAAGTGTTTCACAACATGAAGGTCTCCAAGCTGCACGGCATAGGGCCAAAGATGCAGGAGATACTGGAAAAGAACCAGATCAAAACAATCGGCGATCTTGCAAAGTTCAACCAGGAAAAATTAAGGGAGCTGATCGGAGAGAAAAAAGGAATCCTCCTTCACAACAGGGCAAATGGAATAGATGATGATCCAGTTGTGGGGAAGGACAAACAACAGCTATCCAACCTCAAAACACTCAAGGAGGACACGCGGGATCTGGAGATAATCAAGCCCCTGTTACACGACCTTGCACTCAAGCTTGCAGAGCGTGTGAAGGAGAGAAGGGTGAAGTTCAAGACAGTCTCAGTCATAGTTATCAATCCAGAGATCCGGACAAAAACTAGAAGCAAGACATTCGAGGTGCCTGCATCAGACGCAGATATGATGGAGAGTATATGCCTGGAACTGCTCCAGGAATTCCTAGAAGAGAATCCAGACGAAACAATCCGCAGGATTGGAATAGGAGTCGCAAACTTCCTGGAAAAAACAGGTAAACCAAAAAAGAAGCAGCCAGACCTGAGGAAGTTCTTCGGCTAACTACTCAACTATCATGTAGTTGAATTCCTTGTACTTCTCAAGGAATCTGTTCTTCACATAAGGGCATGTTGGCTTGATTGCAAATCCTCTTTCCTTTGCCCTCTCGAAAACAAACTTGACCATATCTTCTGCTAACCCCTTCCCCCTGTGAGTCTCAGGCACAAATACAGCAAGTATCTCCCATATGGTTTCTTCGTCATCCACGAATCTGATGTCTACCCTTGCCTCGTCGTCTCCGAGAGGCATGAAGAATCTTCTTGTATCGTAATCAAATTTTATTGCTTCCACATAATCACCTACTTGAAAACCTTTCCAGTCTCCTTTGCCCAGAGAAGCATGTCAAACTCTACTGCAGGAATTCCAAGCCTGTCAGCAAATCCCTTCATCCTATCCTCTATTTCTAAATACTTCTTGTTTGTCATACTTTTAGGTATTTCCTTTATAACCTTGTATTTCACAAGGTTTCTGAGTATATGCCTGTCAAGTATCATGAGATTCTCAGAGAATCCTATATTCCTTAGAAAATGCGAGGCCTCCTTGTATCCGAATCCGTTCACATTCTGAACCAGCCATTCCCTTGCTTTCATCTCATCCATGCCTTGTATACTCTTCCTCACATCATCAATCTTCCTCGCCTCAACCAGCCTCTTGGACTTCGTCTTGTAGAAACGTACAGACTGCAGATGCCTCTTCATCTGGTCGGGCCCACCTTCACGCAGAAGTTTATTACTCTTCAAGTCAAGCACAGCCTGCCAGCATGCCTCGGCCTTCGACTGCGGAGTGAACAAACAGAAACACAGCTCATCAAACAGCTCCCCTCTCTGCCAGACCTGTCTGAACTCCTGCCTGCGTTTCTCTATCTCAGGTTTGAACCTTTCATACATCTCGAGCAGATCTTTCATGAAATAAGATGAGAAAGGAGAAATAAATTACTGCTTCTTGTAATAGTCCGCATTCTCCAGATGTATCAAGGCCGTTCTCACAGCCTCTTTTATATTATCCTTCCTCTTCAATCGTCCCTTGGTCAGCAGGCCAATCATACCGCCTGCGTAGCCTATCCTCTTGTCCTTCGTGATGCCAAGCTTGTGCACAGCCTCATCCACCTCCAGGCCCTCCTTGAAGATCAGGTCTGTGACACCAGACGGATACTCAAAAGCAGATGAGATGCCGAGATGATACTCCTTGCCGTCAAAGATGGAGCAGACACAAATATTCATGTATCCGCTCTTCGTATTTGGCACCTTCATAAGGCCATCCTCTATTCCAAAGCTTAGCTCGCAGTCCTGAAAACAGTTTTTGGCCCTTCTCATTGCGCCTTGGATTGTTTCTTCAAGAGTCTTGGGTTGGTTTGACACCTCAGATGAAGCATCAAGAGAAATCACTTCTGCGTGTGAAAGGAAATCATAATCCACAACAATCTCCTTCACAGCGTTCACCTTGTTCTGGTTCTTGGATCCCACGTTAATTTTCATTGTATAATTACTGTACTTAGAGAATTTAAAATTTAATCCACCAATTCATCTAAATCGATGTCCCTGTTAGTGTTCCACTTGTTGTGAATCCTCTTGACCCTGTTCTCATATTGTCATATTCTACATCCGCAAAAACTGTATAAGCTGTTCCTGGAGGCGGGCCATCTATATCGTAGACAATTGTAGCTTCAGATCCAGGTTGAAGAACATATCCTCTTCCATTACCCACAGAATATCCACTTACACTCATTCTCGTATTTATATTAGTCTGATATAGCGCCGTTCCATCTGTTATATTGATTGAATCACCCACTCCATTATTCAAAATAAGTGTAAATTTTGTTTGGCTCAACTGCCAACCACCTTGTGGAACATAGAAGTTCTGAAAACCAGAGATTGTTGGTTGAGTGAATGTTGCTGTATTGAAAAGTCCAACAGCAAAGAGAGCAGCTGCAATCAATATTGCAGTCACAACAATTACTGGTGCAATGATTATTACTGCTGCTCTGCCCATTGATATCCTATGCAAAACAGATAGCCCTTTTATTTCCAAATAAAGAGACCATATTGGCGAAACAATTGGTATGAAGAATAATAAATTAGCTGGTGTTGATCCATATGCAATAGCCTTGTATGTATCTGTATAACTTCCCTTTGATCCAAATATCCTTGCAAAAACAAATATCACTGCACCAATAACAAAGCTAAATACCAATGCAAGAAGGTAAAAAGGAATTGCAATAACAGGTCCCAAAAGTCCGAAAAGACCAAATGAAGATCCAACATCAGCTGGCAAAATGGCTGAAAATAGTGAGAACACGAATGACAAAATAGCAGCAGCAACTACCATAGGCACCAGAGTAATTATCGCAAAGTACACAAAGGACTTGGAAAGTGGCTCTTCCCTCACACTGTTAAAAAGTCTTTCTGGGTCAATAATAACCATCTTTAACTTATCAAAAAAACCCATATTTTTTATAATTGGTTTAGGCTGATTTGGAACAGGTGGCGGCACCATATCTTGGCCACTTCTTGCAAAATCCATAGCCTCTTGTATATCATATTCGGCCCATCCCTGCTGCAACAGAGTTGTTTTTATCTTCCGAATAGAATAGCCATTCTTGAGTTGAGTCCTTATGTAATCAACAAGCCTAGCATCAGCCATGTTTATATTTGGTGAATTATTATATTATATA
>JBDRNB010000058.1:0-13326 GCA_043811635.1 Candidatus Aenigmatarchaeota archaeon | reverse complement strand
CTTTCTTCTTCTGGTTTCATTTCTAGCAAGATTGAGCGCTATTGTGTATATCCATGTTGAAGCTTGATATTTAGGACTGAAACCATGAGCGTGTCTATGTACCCTAATGAATGTCTCTTGCACAATATCCTCTACTAATGGCGCTTCAAAACCAAATCTTCCTATAACAACTGTCAGTCTGTTGTCAAATCTGCTACGAAGCTCTGAAAAAGCTTGGTCATCATCTTGTAGACGAGTCATTAACCACTTATCACTATACTTTCCTCTATCTGAATACCTTCCATTAACGCCGCTGTTTCTGTACATAGTCTTTATGCATTGTATGATAATTTATAAAACTAGCCTATCTCATATTCGTAATCCACGCCTTGCATCAGGCTTCTCAGCTTGTTATCATCAAACCTGCCGTAAACACTTGATTGACCGTAGAACTTCATGTGTTTGTTCTCCACATCCACGTCAACTTTGCCTCCGCCCACGTGCAGCTTGTCCTCGTCGCATGTTATTCCAAGCTGCTGGAGTTCCTGAAGAAATGATTCAACCAGGTCAGAATGGAAGCCATGAAGAATTCCACTGAAGCGCAGATAAGCCTGGCCAGCATACTCTATTACTATGAACTTGAGAGTGCCTGATTTGTCAGGTAGTTTGACTTGATCTGGCTGCATGAAGTGCAATTGTATTGAAGAAATAAAACATTTATCATATTTGTTTCAAGATACCTGGCAATTCATCAATTTTTTGTATTGTGTAATCACCTTCAATACCAAGGCCTATTGTAGAACAGCCTGCAGCTTTGCCTGCCTCCATATCATTAGACGAGTCTCCTATGATTACTGCTTCTTGTGGTCTTACATCCAGGTTTTCACATGCCTTGAAAATCATATCCGGACTTGGTTTTCCCCTTTCAACCTGATCACAAGTAACAACAGAATCAAAATATTCAAACAATTCAGCTTTTTCTAATATCATCTTTGTGAGTTCATATGTTGTGTTTGTAATAAGAGCTTTCTTGTATTCTGTTTTCTCCAGAATTAGCTTAATTGCCTCAGGAACTTTCACCTTATCAAGATGTTTGTTGAAAACGCTTCTAAATGAATCTAGATCATCGATACCAACACGTCTCAGATTATCTCTTACATCTGCTCCCCAAACAAGTTTGCTTTCAATTTCTTCCCTAGACATATTGGCCGCTTCTTTGAAAGCAGCAATCCATACTTCTTTAGAGTCAAGAACTACACCATCCATGTCAAAAAGCAAGGCTTTCATATCACATGTTTGTTGTGTAAAGTATTTATAAAAATAGGTCTAGTTGTGAATAAAAAAAGAGAAATGGAAAGGCCTTATGCCTTTACCAAGTCGATTACAATACCAGCTGCTACTGTCTTGCCCATGTCCCTGATTGCGAACTTTGCCATTTGTGGGAATTCAGACTGCTTCTCCAATGAGACTGGCTGAGTTGGCTGCACCTTAATTACAGCTGCGTCTCCTGACTTCAAAGTGTCAGGTTTCTCAGCTATTGTGGCACCAGTCTTTGGATCTATCTTCTTGACAATCTCTATTATCTTGCATGCAACATGTGAAGTGTGCATGTGGAATACTGGTGTGTAACCTTTGGTTATAACAGTTGGGTGCTGTAGTACGATTATCTGGCCTGTGAATTCCTTCACAACTGTTGGTGGATATTTTTCATGACCAACTACGTCACCCTTCTTCATGTCATTCTTACCAGCGCCTCTGACATTGAAACCGATGTTATCACCAGGCTCTGCCTTGTCTAACTGCTTGTGATGCATCTCAATTGACTTGATCTCTGCCTTTGTGCCTGATGGCATAAAGACGACCTTGTCTCCTGGTTTCATTACACCTGTTTCTACTCTTCCTACAGGAACTGCTCCAACACCAGTGATGTTGTAGACGTCCTGAACTGGAAGCCTCAAAGGCTTATCTACAGGCTTTTCTGGAGGCGTAATTGATGCGTCCATAGATCCTACAAGAGTTTCACCCTTGTACCATGCCATGTTTTCAGACTTCTTGAAGACATTATCTCCCTTGTAAGCTGATACAGGCACGAATGGGATCTTTGATGTGTCGTATCCAACGCCCTTCAGAAGCTTCTCAACCTCTGCTTTGACAGCGTTGAACTTTGCCTCTTCGTAATTCACAGCATCCATCTTGTTAATGGCAACAACAATCTGCTTGATTCCAAGAACCTTTGCCAAGTATGTGTGTTCTTTTGTCTGCTCTTGAATGCCATCCTTACAAGACACAATAAGGATTGCTGCGTCTGCCTGTGATGCTCCTGTAATCATGTTCTTAATAAAGTCTTTGTGACCTGGAACATCGATGACTGTATAATAATTCTTATCTGTCTCGAATCCCTTATACATAAGATCGATAGTCAATCCTCTTTCCCTTTCTTCCTTAAGATTATCCATGACAAATGCGAATTCGAATGTTTCCTTCTTCAATTCCTTTGCCTTCTCCTTGAGCTTTCTCATCTCCTGTTCAGAAAGGCTGCCAGAGTCATAGAAAAGTCTACCAATAAGTGTAGATTTTCCGTGGTCTACGTGACCTGATGTGATTATGTTCACATGTGGTTTCTTTGATGCCATATATTACTCCTCCATATAGTAAAGATGTATATCTTTACCATCCTTGATTTAAATACTTTATGTATTGTATAATGCTTGCATTAGGGGTTTATAAAGTTTTTTTCAGAGGTTTTCGAGGAGCAGATAAGGCTTTTTTAATTCTCTGACAAATGCTAACTATTGGACACTGATATGATTCACAAAATTACAGAACTAGTTTTTAATTAGCTTTGAATTTATTTTTTCGAAGGTTTTTAGGATTTCCTCTCTTTCAAACCAAGGTTTCAATGAATGCAGCGTGAAATAAAGATCATTGAAATTCTCAATTTTTCTTTCGGTAATCAGATAGTATACAGAAGCAAGGAGCTCAAGGTTTTTTTCATTTATTTCTCCGACTAGATCCCTAACAAAATTAATGTTCTCCTCGTCCTCTTTTGATATAACATGATTTTTTATGTCGCCATTTGAATATTCGTCTCTAGTTAAGGATGGGGAATAGGGGCCTCTAGCAAACCAATTGAAGGTGTAACCAAATGATTTATCGTGAATTTGTAATATGTAAGTGATCTTTTGTATAAGTAACCTGTTTTTATAGCTAGTAACATCAAACTGCCTGCCGATAATTTCGTGGAATATTGATATGAGTCGTTGTATTTTATTGGTTCCAGGACCATCCATGTTTATAATATTATTCTTAGTCATTTAAATCTTACCTCTTTGAGTATTTCTTCAATTTCGTCAAGAATTTCTCTTAAAGGATCAAGAGGCATGTCTCTTTTATCCTTTTTCTCTCTGATCATGAAATTTATTGCTCTAGCAGATCTATATAGTTCATGAAGCCTTGTTGTTAGGTTCTCATAATCTTCTGGAGGATTTGTCAAGAACCCTTCTATTGCAATCGTAGGAAAACATACAGTGTATGAAATGTTATTCTTGTCAATATTTTGTAATACTTCCCTACACGCTGCTATCTCTGCACTGAGCCCACGTAGTATGGATTTTGTTCTGAGTTTTTCTTGTAATAGGAGAGCTTTGCCTGCATTTTGTAATGCCCAAACCATTTCTGTAAGATCGTCTTCCCTCTCGATTATGAATTCATCAATCTTGTTTTCATCCAGTGCTAAATCTGAATGTGTTTCAGGTTCATGAACAATTATTCTTTTCATATCAAGTAGTGGGTTCTTTTTGTCTGCGTGTATAATAGCATTTTTAAAATTCTCCGCAGTCTGCTTGTCACATTTACAGACTACTTCAACGTTTTTTGTGTGTTTTTTGTTTCTCACAGAACCGCACATTTTCATTCTATCAGCTATACTTGCTATGGTTTCTCTCAGATTAACACCCTGCACATCCATCTCTGTGTGACCTTCAATACGTATTTTCCAAAGAGGCATAATTTCATATTAAGCAGAAAACATATAAAGGAAATTGTAATCATTCCATCTCTATATAATTTACCTCCAGTGACTGACTTAAGATTTTTTGAGCAGAAGTCACTTAGGCTTTGCACCTAAACCCTAGGTTGTATTTTTACCCTAAGTTACTCTAAGGGGAACCGATAGATTTATAAAACCAACAAAAAATAGTAAAACGATATTATGATAAAAGGAATTCAAGAAGATTTAGGGAATATTATCCAATTAAAACATGGTATAAATGAATTAATACGTGAAGCAGGAATACTCAAAATAATAAGAGGAATGACTGGATCTTTAGTAGTTGATCTTGAAAATATTTACCAAGCAGCATTTGAAGTATCTAAATTGGATACACAATTCTCACAAGCATATGCTGATATGATTCTGTGTAACGAAGGAAGCATAGATTTCTTAAGTATAGATTTAACAAAAAATCCATACAAACTGGATGATGATTCACTAGAAGCACAGTTTAGAGCTTGGGGAGAAGAGGCCGATAAAGTGTGGTATCCAATTATGCAACGTAGAGGCAATTTATTAGTTCCTGTATCTGGCAGTGATGGTTGGGATGTAAAAAATTATGCGTCTGAAGTTAATGAATCAGGTGACTTTCCTGGTTCTGTGAGGACATATGTAACCATGCCAGGTGGAGACGCTCTAAGACAACTACGTGAAATCGGTTATAGAGCAAAATTAGACTGTGACTAGATTTAAAAATTTCAAACCATCTTATTCATTCTTGAACTGACCGAAAAGTATTTAAATATGAAAGTCTATGTATTATAGTACATAGATTGGAATGATATAGAACAGATACATTCCTAATACAATCCTCCACATTGCGGGGGCCGCGGCTCCTGCATCATGATTATATATAGTATGACTATATATGAAGGCGATTATATGAGAAAGGACCCCCTGGAAATCATAGAGAAGATATTCGCAGCGCTTGAAGAGGGCAGGCCTTTCTCCATAAACGAGCTGTCAAAGGAAACAGGCATGCAGAATGTGACAGTGAGGAAGTATATAAGAATAATAGAGGTTATTAGAAGAGAGCCAACAGTCGAGGTAATAAAAACCAGACATTCGATTATAATCAGAACAAGAAAATAAATATATATACTAAATATATAGGTAGGTGATTTAATGGCATCAGTTGAATTGAAAACTGGAGAGTTGACAAACAGGGATGAATTTGGTAGGGGAATAGTTAGGTTGGATTCCCAAACCATGAAGAAGCTTGGAATAAAGGAAGGAGATGTTGTTGAACTTAATGCTAAAAGAACTACTTCAGCTATTGCTGTAAGAGCTTATCCATCTGACATAGGCCTAGGCCTGATCCGTATGGATGGACTCACAAGGCGCAATTCCGGCGTTGGTGTCGGAGAAGTTGTGAAGATATCAAAGGCAGAGATAAAGGAAGCAAAGAAGATTGTACTCGCACCAGCACAGAAAGGTATCATTCTGCAAGTAAACCCAGAGCTCATCAAGAAGAACCTGTTCATGAGGCCAATGAGCAAGAGGGATATCATAACCCCTTCACCTGTTGTGAAGCAGACATCATCAACACCGTTTGATGATATATTTGATTTCTTCGGTATGTCCGGCTTTGGTATGTCAGGATTGGGTGAAACAAAACTGATAGTTGTATCAACAATGCCTGAAGGTATTGTCCGGATAGGCGAGGATACGGAGATAGAGATAAAGCCTGAAGCAGTTGATATTGAAGACAGGATTGTTCCGACAATCACATACGAGGATATAGGCGGTTTGGAACCTGCAATAGAGAAGATCAGGGAGATGGTAGAGCTGCCTCTGAGACATCCTGAATTGTTCACACGTTTGGGTATAGATCCGCCAAAAGGCGTCCTTTTGTACGGCCCTCCAGGCACAGGCAAGACGCTGCTAGCAAAGGCTGTGGCAAATGAATCTGGTGCAAACTTCTCTGTGATCAACGGACCAGAAGTTATATCTAAATGGTATGGACAATCCCTGCCAAGTGACGAGCCTCTAATGGTGCTGGAAGACGGGAAGATAAAACACATGCCTATTGGAGAGGTTGTGGAAAAGGAGAAGAAGGTCAAGGTTGTTTCTTTTGACCATAACGGAAAGGTGAAGTTCTCAAAGATAAAGGATTATTTCAAGCATCCATTCAAGGGCAAGATGATGGAAGTGAAGACAAAGACTGGAAGGAAGATAAAGGTTACAGATTATCACTCCCTGTTCACTTTGAAAAACGGCAAGCTGGAAAGTGTTAAGACCAGCGAGCTCATACCCAAGGAATCTTACGTAGCTATTCCTAAGAAGATCCCATTGCCTGAAACAGGCAAGACAGAATATGATCTGATAGAGGAATTTAAGTATAATAACAAGCTTCTAGTAAAAGGCACTGCAGGCTATGTAAAACAGGCTGTCAAGAAACTTGGCATAAAACAAGTAGCTAAAACCCTTGGTGTAAAGGAGAAATATGTATATGATATTTACGGAAAGGATGTAGGACTGAAGATAAACAGCTTTGTCAAGCTGATGGAAAAGGCATCCTTGAATTATGACCCCAAAAAATTGAGGATATCTGCAAAGTTTGATAAGGGAAGTGTGCCCGCATTCATAAAACTGAACAAAGGAATGCTAAGACTGTTTGGTTTGTGGTTGGCTGAAGGCGACTTCAACAAGAGAAGTGTAAGGATATCAAGCCCTGCAAAGGAGCACAAGGATGATATCAAGAACACATGCAAACCAATTGGTCTTACTGCATCGATCTACAAGGACTGCACGATGATATGTTCAGAGCCACTCAAGCTCTTCATGGAAGAAGTTCTTGGATTCAACAGGTATTCCACAAAAAAGAGGATACCAGGATTTGTATTCACACTACCTGAGAATCTTCTAAGAGAGTTCCTGAGAGGCTATTACAGTGGAGATGGCTCTGTCTATCCAAACCAGAGAGACATTCTCACTGTGGAAGCAACCACATACAGCAATGGTCTGGCGAATGATCTGTTATACCTGCTTCTTCAGGTAGGTATTGTTGGAAGCGTGTACAGCAACAAGGTTGACAAATCAACAAGGCACAGGATATGCTTCAGAGGATCTGATAATATAGATGTGTTCCGAAAGATTGGATTCATGGACAAGAAAAGGAATGATCTTGTTATGAAATACACATCTGGAATTAAATGGAAGAGAAGCGACCAGATACCAATGTTCCCTGAATTGAAAACACTCCTAAAAGAGAATAAGATTGGGAAGGAGTGGATGAACTCTTCTACAATTGGAAGGGACAAACTGATTGAATTCATGAACAGGATAGATCCAAAGAAGACGCATGCAAACATCTGGCAACTTGCAAACAATGATGTCTACTGGGACAGAGTGGAAGATGTAAGAGAAGTTTCTTACCCACACGAATACACATACGACGTCTCCATAAACCCAACAGAGAACTTTGTCGCTGGTTTTGGCGGCGTGTTTGCACACAACAGTGAGGCAAATCTCAGGAAGGTGTTTGAAGAGGCCGAGAAGAACGCGCCATCTATTATTTTCATAGATGAGATAGACGCAATCGCACCAAAAAGGGAAGAGGTGACAGGTGAGGTAGAGAGGCGTGTTGTATCACAGATACTTACTCTGATGGATGGATTGAAATCAAGAGGTAAGGTTATTGTAATTGCTGCAACCAACAGGGAGAATTCATTAGATCCTGCTTTGAGGAGACCCGGAAGGTTTGACAGGGAGATAGAGATAGGCGTGCCAGACACAAAGGGAAGAAAGGAAGTATTGCAGATCCACACAAGGAATATGCCAATGACAAAGGACGTGGACTTGAACTGGCTCGCTTCAGTCACCTACGGGTTTGTAGGAGCTGATGTTGAATCCTTGGCAAAGGAAGCTGCAATGTCTGTACTCAGAAGAAATCTTCCTAAGATGTCATGGAAGAGCGAGAAGCTTCCTCCAGATGCATTGGATAATCTTAGGGTTACAAAGGAGGACTTCACCAATGCGCTCAAGGTTGTAGAGCCTTCAGCAATGAGAGAGGTAATGATAGAGATACCCACAACCAAGTGGGATGACATAGGCGGTCTGGATGAGGTAAAGAAGAGGATGAGAGAAACAATTGAATGGCCTCTTGAAAATCCAGACGCATTCACAAGAATGGGAATCAGGCCGCCGAGAGGTATACTTTTGTACGGGCCTCCAGGCACAGGCAAGACCCTGCTTGCAAAGGCGGTCGCAAATGAATCCGGAGCTAATTTCATATCCGTGAAGGGACCAGAGGTTCTGAACAAATGGGTCGGAGAATCTGAGAAAAAGATAAGGGAGATATTCAGGCGTGCAAAACAGGTAGCACCAGCCATTATATTCTTCGACGAGATCGATGCAATAGCGCCAAGAAGGTCAGGAGCGTCAACATCTCATGTGACGGAGAACGTGGTTTCACAGCTGCTTTCAGAGATGTCAGGACTGGAAGAGCTTCACAACGTGATTGTGATCGCAGCCACAAACAGGCCTGACATGATGGATTCTGCGCTACTGAGACCAGGAAGGTTTGACAGGCAAATACTGGTTCACGCACCTGACGAGAAGGCAAGGCTGAACATATTCAATATACACACGAAGAATATGCCTGTTTCAAAGGACGTGGATCTTGGGAAGCTTGCAAAGCAGACAGAAGGATACACAGGCGCTGACATAGAGTCAATAGTCAGAGAGTCAGGTCTTAACGCACTCAGGGAGAACATGGAAGCAAAGACTGTCACAAAGAAGCATTTCGAGGAATCCATGCAGAAGACCAGGCCTTCAGTTGACACACGACTGATAGAAAGATACAAGAAGATAGAAGATGAGATGAAGACTCCGGATGTCATGAAGAAGCCAGCAGAAGAGAGCCATTATATAGGCTAGCTTCAGTATGATCTGTATTTTTTTTGTTTTTTTTAATTTTATATATATCCCGTTTATTTGACAGAAGAAAAGGAAGGCAGGTGATCCTCAAATCATCTGCCTGGTATGATAATCTGGCTTAAGCTATCGCCTGTTTGCTCTTGCTATTCGGTAACGTATGAACAAAGCTGTGGCAGTAACTAATACCGCGGCAACAAGAAAGGCGATTATCACCTTAACCAAACCGATAATGAAAGAGAAGATAACATTCATCACAGGAATTACTACGAAGAACGTCACCAACACTATCATTATTAGTATGTAGATTACGTTTTCCTTCATTTGTGATCTTCTTTCATATAACATCAGGCACCATCCAAACTGAACAGTGCCTGATGATGTTCACTGCCGCCCAGTCTACATGAAACTGAGCAACACTGCAACCCTGAAACCGTGATCTTTGAGTGGAATACTGACTGGAGCATTGTCCAATTCATATTCATCACTCAAGAAGATCCAATACTGGCCCTCGATCCCGAGGAATCCACGGACGAAGATGCCTGCCCGCGGGCCGACCCAGAAACCTAAGTTAATCTGCTCGGCGCCTAGGCCAATGAATCCAACATTGATATCATCGAACGGGATGGTGTAATCGTACAAATAAATACCATAATAGTCATGGTACTTTTTGTAGTGGTAGAATTCGGTTTTTGTGTTGATCTGGTGCAAACCACCGCCGAACTTCCACTGAGCAAAGATCGATGTAATCAAACCGTCATGACTGCAGCCGAATTCGTCGAAGAACCAGTTCATCACAGAACCGAAACGTGGCCCGAGCCGAAGGGTGTCACCAGCATCTTTTGCGTAAATGGTATAGTCAAAGCCGAAATAGCCCAAGTATTGGTCAACCTCGGCCACAGGGATTTGAAAGTTCACAAAAGCCGCTGAGAAGGCAAAGTCGTCGTTAACAGGAGTGGCTCCCTGAATTGCAAACTGAATCTCGGAGCCATTCCAAGAGTCATTGGCGATGATTGGAATTGCAGCCAACATTGCAGCAACGAGAAAGATGAGTATTTTCACTCTTTATTCCTTTCAGGACATGGTATAGCTTCTGTTTATACTGCCTCAGCTATTCTGTCAACAGCATCCTCGACCTCGTCCTCCAATCTCTTGAATTCTGGGGTCCTCAGAATATCCGGTCCCCTATGATATGGAAGAATTCCGGTCACGGAAAACTCTTGAACGAGTCTAGCTTCTGGCACCTTTTTCATGATCCAGATGTAATCTGCGAGGAACACAGCTTCGCGAGGCTTGTGTGTCACCCAGATGATTGTACACTGAATCTCACGCCATAGATCTGCAAGCAAGAACCAAATCTTTTTTGCAGTATGGGCGTCAAGCGCTGACGTCGGCTCATCCATTAGAACAAGCTTTGGTTCGGATATCAGCGCTCTTGCGATTGCGATGCGTTGCATCTGGCCGCCGGACAGCTCTCCACCGTCGTCTACGTGAATGGCAAATTTATTCTCATGTCCGCTCAACCCCACCTTGTTAATCCAATCCATAGCAAGTTTATTGGCCTGCTTTCTATCCCAACCCTGGAGATCCAGAGAAAGGCGAACGTTTTGCAGGACAGTAAGATTGTCCAAGGAGATGGGCTTCTGCGGGACCATGGGATAATGCTCGTCATCACGTCTTGGTGTATCTTCTGTTAAGACCTGTCCAACTGTGGGAATCTTGAGCCCTGCTATATATTTCAGGATGTGAGATTTCCCGCAACCAGAAGGACCGAGTATGACTGGAAGCTGGCCTTGACCAGGTGTATTCTCAATGTTGATATTGAGATCTTTGATTATCCAAGTACTGCCTCCATCATAAGAATGGCCGCAATCCTTTAGTGTCACAAGATTCTGGAGAGGTGTCTCCCTGACTTCAAACATAGACATGGTCACCTCCTCTTCTTTCTCTTATATGGAAAGAAAAACCGACCCAGAAACTTGGAGAACTGATCCTGGATCGCTCCCACGAAAAGAAGCACGAGAAGACAGCCAAATACCAGACTTGTTGCGCTTTTCAAGCCGAAATTGTAGCACATGGCACCCAGACCACCCCCAGAACCCATGTTGACAGTCTCTGCAACCGCAATGTAAGTCCAGGTCACGGCTGAGAGGGTGATTATATCTGCCCAGAGTCTGGACATTGTGTCTGGGAAAACAGCTATCCAGAAAATCTGTCGCGATTTCGCTCCAAGTGTTCTCATTACATCAACCTTCAGACTGGGAACCTCCCAAGCCCGATGCGCAACAGTAGGTACAAGATACAAGAACACACCAAAGAACAGGAACTGCGATTTCATGAGCCAGTCATCGCCAAACCAAGTGATAAACATTCCGAAGAACGCAGTTATTGGTAGGAACCTCAGTAAGAGCACCCATCGGTATGAAAGCCCCTTGAAGAATGGGATCTCTGAGATAAGAAACCCCAGAGGTATGCTCAAGAGCAATGCCTGTGAAAATCCAACCACATTGATGAAGATCGAAAACATGGTGTTTCTGATTATGTTGTATCTGGTAAAGAGTTCAGGAAAATCCCTGATCACATCAATTGGGTGCGGCAGAATCACTGACTTGAACTTGAAGATGAAGACGAGTTCCCACCAAATGAAGAACAGAAGGACAATTCCAAGCGCATTCAGAATTTTCTCTGTACGCGAACTCAATGTTCCGCGATAGGAAAATAATTCTTTTCTTAGACTGTATATACTCACTTTATCCTCCGATATCCGAGTGGGATGGTTGACCCATCCCACTCTGAATAGTTCTTAGTTTCCGGAGGACAGTAGATGGAATTCGGTCCGCCGATTCTTTCGCTTGCCAGCTGAAGTAGAATTATCAGCAGCCGGCTTGTCAGGTCCATGGCCGACGCAGATGAAACGATTAGGATCGAATTCATAACTGCTGACTAGATAATCGCGCACAGCGAAAGCGCGCTGCTCTGACAGCCACATATTGTAGTCCCATTTGCCATCGGAATCTGTGTGCCCCTCGATCCGGCAGTAGGCGCCGCCCATTTTCCTGAGAGGATCAACAACCGACCGATCCAGAACGTTCTTTGCCATATTATCCAGAGCATGGGAATTAGTGGCGAAGGTTACGCTTACTGGCTTGAAAGCAAACGATTGTTGAGTCTTCATCTCAGGTGGCGCCTCGGCAAATTCCGTCATTGGCTCTGCATCCCAGCCTTCGCCCCTCCAATTCTTGGAGCGAAGTTTTTGGATGAATCTGGAATCTCCGATTTGATTCCAGGGAATTGCCTGCCGGCGGATGTCGCCAGTTCGGGTATAGATGTCATTGAACTGATCATAAATGTCTTGTGCAGTCGGCACTCCCGGATGTGGCACAATACCGTAGTAACGAAGGTTATCACCATATGTTGAGAGATAGAAATCTCCCAAGGCAAGTTCCCAGTCACCAGCACTCCACGGAAGTCCGATTCCACCAAATTCAGTGGAAAGAAGATTGCACATCTGAGACCAGGCGTTCTTGTTGGTCTTCAGTTCATGAACTGCGGTAAACCAGCCTTCGATGAAAGCGAATACATCTTCGCCGCGCTCTTCGATCAGTTCCAGCTTGCAGACAAACACATTCCGAATCAGTTGGTTGGCCTCGGTGGTACTGTAGATGACATGTGATCCCGGTATATTGTCCATTAGAGCGAAATGGTCAGGACTCCATACCAAGGCTCCGCCATCAACTCTTCCGGCTTCCATAGCCTTCCGGCACATCTCAGGATTCAATTGCGGCGACCACTTAACAAAGTTCAGAGGCTTGCCGTGGTAGTCCAGGCCGTAGAGTCCGAGGGAGTAGCTAGGACTTGGAACAGACACAGCTACCTTTCTACCTTTCAGATCCTCTATAGACTGAATCTCGGGCGGCACGACCCATTGATCACCACCACGCGAAACATCGGTGATCATAGGAACCTTGAGCTCATACTCTTTGAGCTCCTCCAGTAATGTCGGCAGAACGTCGATTGTGTTGATGATGAAATCGAGCTCGCCGCTTATCAAAGCCGGTACTGAGGTTGAGACATCATAAGGATGGATCTGGATCTGAATTCCGAACTTATTGTAGAAGAAGCAGTTCTTGTTGGCATTGAATCCATTGTTGGCCCAGATCATCGGACCGCCGCCAGGATATGGAACAGTCATCACATTGAGCGGTCTGTTGCTCGAACCAGTGATCGATTCGTTCGAAACCTTAGCCGGCTGGGCATTAGCACCAGAACTACTCGGAGTGTAGTCTGGAGTAGTGCTGTACGAATTACCGCGGTCGTTACTCTGTTTCAAGTCGTCGAAGGCACCCTTTCTGTTAAAATAGTACAGAGTGCCAACAACTGCGACTGCCAGGACAAGTCCCAGGAAAACCTTGAACCCG
>JBDRNB010000057.1:0-9566 GCA_043811635.1 Candidatus Aenigmatarchaeota archaeon | reverse complement strand
TGAAAGAGAGATATTTGATTATATGGATTTTGCAAAGATTGTATCCTTATACTACTCAGATCCTGAAAAAATCATGGATATGACGCTTGAATCACTTTAAAGTATGATAAATTATGATAAAAAATATAGCACGTTCAATATTTGGTGGATTGACTGAACCGTATCTAGATTATTTTAGTTCTCTTAAATCCACTCTCAAAAAATCTGGAATGAAAACCCGCCTACATGACTATGTCTGCATAATAATCTTCATATCCTTCATATCCTTCATAGCATCAATCATAATAGGAGCTGTTATAATAACACTCACAGTGAGCGGTCCTTCATACGCATATACACTTGCAATCATAGTTTCATTCCTGGTCTCAGGATTTGTATTTTTCCTGGGATATTACTATCCGTCACTTCAAGCAAAGGATATTCAGTCAAAGATAGATAGATCGCTTCCCTTTTCCATATTCTACATGACAACATCCGCATCCTCTGGAGTCAACCCATTAGAGATATTCAGGCTTCTTTCCATCAGAGGAGGCAAGGTCGGAGATGAAGCAACCAAGGTGTACACAAATGTTAAAACATTGGGAATGAGCCTCACATCAGCCGTTCAAAAAGCTGCAGCATCAACACCATCACCTACCTTCGCAGACCTGCTGTGGGGAATGAGCTCTGTGCTAACAACAGGAGGAGATCTTGAAAATTATTTGAAGGAAAAAACAAAAAGCGCTATGGCGCAGTATGTAAGAACACTGAATGACTACGCAAAACAGATATCATTATACACAGAGATCTACATAACACTTGTAATTGTTGGAACCTTGTTTTTTATCATACTCATCGCAATAATAGCACCCCTCGCAGGCCTGAGCATACTGTTCTTACAGGCATTCCTAGCCTTTGTTTTCATCCCATTATTATCATTAGGCTTCATAGTAGTATTGAGGAGCATATCACCATTGGAGTAGAACATGAAACTAAAAAAACAAAACAAGATCCTAATCATAATGACTGTGATAAGTGTGGGATTGGTAGCCACAGGCCTGTTCATAGGCGATCCAGGTGTTATTGGAAACATGATAATAATCTCAATCTTCCTGATCATAGTACCTGAATTCCTGTACAAGTATTCTAGGTATGTATGGGTACAAGACCTAGAAGAGGAGTTTCCAAATTTTGTACGTGACCTCTCTGATGCAAAGAGGTCAGGCATGTCCTTCCCAGAGGCTATAGGACTTACAAGTAAATCCAATTACGGCAAGCTTACACCTGAGATTGAGAAGATGCACAACAGGCTGACATGGGGGACACCATTTCTAAGGGTGCTTGACATATTCGGCAGGAATGTGTCTGAGTCCAAGATAATTAACGAGGCTCTTAACCTGATAAGAGAATCCTATGAATCAGGAGGCAACGTGGCATCCACATTGGAAGCAATATCCAGAGATATGATGATGTTAAGGGAAGCCGAGAGTGAAAGAGAGTCATTGATAAAGCAGCATGTGTTCATCATGTATGGAGTTTTCATCATGTTCCTTGGTGTTGCAATAATGATTATACAGGTTATGGTGCCTATGGTAGAGGCACAGCCTGTCAATCAAGGGGAGTTTGGGCTGCAGTTTTCTAATCCATGTGAAGGAGTTGGCTTCTTTCCATGCAATCTATACTCTGGTGTTGGATCCTTCCTTGGAGTGCCAGAAGGGGTTGGAATGTATTACACATCTCTTTTCTTCCTGGTTGTCGTAGTCCAAGGCCTGTTCACAGGCCTGATTGCAGGCCAGATAGGGGAGAATTCCATTATATCAGGGGTCAAGCATTCTTTGATCATGGTGTTCATATCCATTGGCGTCTTCCTCTTCATGGCAAAGACAGGAACACTTCCTTTTTAACCTGAGATAGATATACATAAAATAAATGAGACAAGAGATATCAAGACAGATCATACACATTTCAGGCATCTTATTTGTCATACTGGCACATGTAGTTGGAGAAATAATAATCGCCTACTTCTTCATGGCTTCCATATTCCTCCTTTTGTACTCAGAATATGTCAGATTGGAGCAGAGGAGGATAAACAAGGTAATAGACTACATGGAATCCAAGGTCCGTGGAATAGCAACAGGCATGGAGCGCAAGTATGTGAAGAGACCGTTCATGGGAGCATTCTGGTTCTATATGGGTTGTGGCATCACATTCTTAATCTTCCCTTTCAACATCGCAACTGTTGCATGCATCATACTCTCTATTTCCGATGCACTTTCAACCCTAGTCGGCATCAAGTTTGGAAAACACAAAATACTGAAAAATAAAAGCGTTGAAGGCACATTGGCCTTCATCATCTCGGGCGTGGCAGTCACAATCTTCCTGATTGACATATGGATCGCAATACCTGCAGTTCTCATAGGTGCAGCTGCAGAGATGATCCCAGACATCAAAGGCCTCAAGAAATTAAAGAAGAATCACATACTTGACGACAACTATCTGATACCCATCCTGTCAGCGATTGTGATGTATATCCTGTTTTTTACAATTTAACTATTTTTTAATATAAAAATATTTGAGACCAAATAATAAACAAGAGAATATAAAGTGATACCAAATGCCAAAAAATCTAAGCATAGCAATTGTGGTAATTATCGTTATTATCATAGCTGTAGTGGCTGTGGTAATGTGGCCAGGATCACCATCAGGAGAATTCAGCGCACCTTCAGGATGCCGTTATGTGAATGGTGGATTTGATGTAATGTCCATAGAAAAAACACCAGTGCCGGTATGCGGTTACTCACCAACTAACTATGATCCATTCAGAAAGGGCAGCATATACGTTCCAGCAACAATAACTGATACGTGCCAAGGATCAATCCTGTTGGAATACTCTTGCGCTCTTAATGGAACAGGATATAATGTGAGTGTAGAAACAACTGGAAATTGCACACTTGGCTGCACCAACGGAGCATGTACAAAGCGCGAGCTTGTATGCCCTGGTGGAATATAATTACCAAACAGACTGATGATATGAGGTCTTTTTTTATCTTGGCAAGAAAGGCACTGTGATCTCTATATAACCTGCCACAAAAATCAGAATTATGGAAAGACCAAGAAATATAAGAGAGTCTCTCATGAAAACACTGTATGACTTCTCACCAAGTTTTATTGACTTATACAACATGGCTCCTGCCAGTGATGCGAAGAGATATGCAAGAATCTCGACTATGATATGCGGAAGATATAGTATTGGATGAGGAAGCACAGGATATGTGGCACCCCATATAAATGATCTTATACCACTTCCGTATATGATGCCTACTATAGAAGCGTTATAATTAAGTATAAACACTGCGCCAACACCATAAATAATCGAGAGAAGCATGCAGATAAACACAAGCCTCATATTGTTTGATACAATCCCCCAGAATATCTCAGTCCCAGAGACATATTCAGCAGGGGATTTCAAGAAAAGGCCCAGTTGCTGTTCAAATGCAACATTGCCTATATTTGGAGGAACAAGTCCGTAAAGCAATGTGTATTCTATTGACATTCCAATGAAGATGAATATAAAGAATATTATCATTTTTTTGTGGCGACTAAATATATATGAAAATCTGAACTTGCGTTTACTAATTTTCTCTGTTTCTAGCATCCTCATAACAAAAGGCAGCAGAAATAGTGAACTGAATGAAATAACAGATATGCTAAATACACCAGGAAAGATGAAAAACGCAGAAATAAAACCTATTGTTATCATGAACGCTGCAATATATATAACATTCACAGGATGTTTTTTTATTTCTTCAGGATCTAAAAAACTGAGTGTTTTATTTAAATCCATATATTAATCTTGTCCCCTGCGGATAAATAGCTTCACAAAAGATTTATATAAAGTATGGTTAATTACAGCGTATGCCTCATATACTTTTCGTTTCCAGTAACCCTAAGAAATATTCGCATATAGAACCTGCAAAAAACAAAGGATATGTGACAAGTTTAGTTAAAACATATCCAACACCAGAGGATTACAAAACCTTTGACAATGTGATAAAGGCTGATTTGTTTGATCTTCAAGATGTGCTGAATAAGGTAGCACGGCTTAACAAGAAGATAAAAATAGACGGTGTACTTACTCGTTTTGAGCCTTACACACCTTTAGTTGGGTCCATATGTGAATCACTTTCTCTGCAAGGACCAAGGCTGGAACCGAGCATCAACTGCAGGGATAAGAAAAGGATGAGAATTGTTCTTGGGAGGGCGGGCATAAAACAGCCACGTTTCTTTGATCCAAGAAAGGACAACATTCCAGAAGATTCATACCCACTCCTTCTCAAGCCAACAAGAGGAGCAAAGAGCAGATATATAATAAGGATTGATTCGCCTGAAGAATTGAATGAAAAAGTAAGCAAGGTTCAGTTTTTGATTTCAAACTCCAGAAATTCCCTCTTCAGGCCAATAGAGGGAATTGATAAAGAGAATACAGGAATCATAGCAGAGCAGCTTCTTAAAGGCAGACAAGTGACAACAACATCCTTTGTTGTAAACAACAATGTTTATCATATTGATCTAGCAGATCTTGTTACAGCACAGGATTCTGGATTAGAGGGATTCTATCTCATCTCAAGAACAACCCCCTCAACACTTTCTGAAAAAGAGAAAATTCAGGTATTTGATATTGTAAACAATGCGGTTGAAGCTCTTGGTATAAACAACTGCTGCCTTCATCCTGAGGTCATACTCACAGAAGATGGTCCAAAGATACTGGAGATAGCAGCAAGAACAGGAGGATACAGGCCTGAAATGAACAAGGAGGCATTCGGAATAGACCTAAACAAGATAGCCATAGAGGTCAGTCTTGGAATAGAACCAGATGTCAGAAAAATACACAACAAAGCCTCTACAGCAGTGGAAGTCTGGCCAAAAAAGTCAGGCAGGCTAAAGGGATTCAGAAACATGGACGATGTAGTCTCCATCAAAGGACTCATAAATTTCGAGGTAAAAAGAACTGTAGATAATATCTATCTAACACCCCCAGAAGGAACCACACCGATAGCTACATTCTTGACATCTGCACCAACACCAGAGGAGAGCAAGAGGATAGCAGATGAGGTTCTTAACAAATTGGACATCATGATCGATTGAGTTATAAATATCATGTACCAAATAATCTTATAAACCAGCTAATGTAGTATGTACAAGTGGTATTGGTTTGGGCTCGTAGCTCAGTTGGATAGAGCACTAGTCTTCTAATCTCTTAGAAGAGCTGAGGCATATGCCTATGACAGAAGAAAGCTGGGGGTCGAGGGTTCGAGTGCGCCGCTGAAGGCAATTCAGCCGCGCTGAATATCCCTCCGAGCTCATTATATAAAAATAAGTTCCAATATATAACTATGAACAGAAACCTCAAGATACTAATAATTCTAGTAATAGTAGCAGCAATAATATTTATTTTCACCCTGCTTAATCCAGGCCCTGATCAATCAGATTTGATAAGAAAAAGCCCGGAGATAGCTGACGGGTTCTTTAACAGAATCAGATAATTATTCTTGTGAATTCTCTTGTGATATCAGTTCCTTGATCTTTTCCTTGTCCTGTCCGAAGTAATTCTCGAACTCCTTTGTGACTTTCAGAATCTTGGAGTGTCCCTGCTTCTCTATTTTTATCAGACCACGCTTCTGCAGATATTTGATATATGTGTATGCCTTGTTTCCTTGAATCTTGATGATCTCAGCCTGTTTCACAGGCTCCTTGTATACAACAATGGCAAGCGTTCTCTTACAACCTTCAGGTATATCTGAATATGGTGTTAGGTGTGAAACCTTTGAAAGAAACTCTTGTCTTACTTGCATATGCCAGCCTTCTGGCGTGTTTATTATCTCAAGTCCACTTTCCTCATACTCTTTCTGCAGGCTTTCAAGCATATCCTTGAGATAGCCCAAGGAGTTTATGCCTGTAATCTTGCCTAAATCATTCAGATTCAGAGGTTTTGGCGACATAAACAATGCCGCTTCCAGGAGTTTTTTATGCATACTTATCTCTTATTTTTAGTTTGAGGTTTTTTTATTATTATTTCATCAAACATCTCTTCTTGCTCACAATTAATCTTTTTCTCATTATCTAGGTGAAGCAACGGAATGAAGTTATCCACTATATCCTTTCTTTCCCATTTATCAACAACTTCAGAGAACTTCACTTCTTCATTCTTCAATTTATTCATGATTGAATTAATCCTTTCATACAGACTTGCTATGCTGGCACTTATATCCTTTCTACTTATCTTTATGGGAGATCTGGCCCTGGCTATTCTAGCTGTTCTCCTATCCTGTGTTATCATGGCCTTTTTGAGGGATGATATAAGCTCATTTACAGTTATCTTTCTGCTTGGCCTTCTTGATGATGGCATGGTTATCGGATTCACCTCGAATATAGTTCGTTCTTCACCCACGTCCTCAACCTCAAAAACGTCTTCAGTCTGTCCATCAAGCTGATTCACATGATCAATAAGATGAAGATGATCTGATTTCATCTTGAGAAGGGTTGCAGCTATGATTACATACTTCGCAGGAATCTTGAAGTCAACTTCTTTCATCTTGTTTATGTAGTTTATAAAAGCATTGGAGAAGCCCACAAGATCCATATCCCACGGATCCATACCTTCCCACGCAACAATCTTGTATATAATCTGCTCCCAGGAATAGTCTGACGTTACAAGGTCCATTATGCTCTTTTCATCCATATGTTAATAACTATTATTCGAGGACGTTTTTATAGTTATTCAGTGATCTCCAGGCGGCACATCATTAGGATCAAATATACCGCCAGGCTTATTAGTCCCCTTAGAACTATCACCGAATGGCGTACCATCGCTTTCAGGCAGAGAGTACGCATTTATCCATTCAAAAAATTTATTAATCTGTATCTGTGCATTATCAGCACCACCTATGAATATGCCTAGAACAACAAGCGCTACTATGAGGATCACAATTGCAACCATCGCCACTTTCAATCCTGTTGATAGCCCTTTACGTGCCATAATAATATTTAGTCATGTATGTATAAATTAGAAACTGCAGGGGTTTCCATCACTCGAGCCCGGGCATGCAGTACATCCACCCCATAGCTCAGAGCAGGTTTTTAGTGCTTGTGCATCAGTTTTCATTGTTGGTATGTTCCAGGTGAAAGGAAGCGTACCAGCGCTCCTGCAAGTGGATTCTCCCTGTGCCTTGCAGTTGTTCGTTGCCTCTGCCAGACCTACTACAGGAGAAAGAACATTGCTGAATATTGTAAGAAGAACTATTGCTATTATCAGAAGAACTATCGCAATCACAGCGATCTTCAGTGCCATTGAAAGGCCCTTCATATGTCCCATACTTAATCTATGTTCGTGATCCTTTAAATATTATGTGGAACCTTATTACTCTGCAACAACAATACTAAATATGGTGGTCATAGACTCTGTGGAATTCGGCGAGATAAAGATCAACGGCAAGATATACTATTCTGACATGATTGTATGGTGGACAGGAAAGAGCAAATACAGACTTAAATCAGACATATTCACCATGAGCGAATTCTTCCAGATCCGCAAGAAAAATCCTGAAATAATTGTGATAGGAACAGGGATTGTAGGACGTCTTCAGGTCCCAACTGAGATAAGGGACCTTGCAAAGGAAGAGAATATAAAACTCTTTGTTGAAACATCAGAAAAGGCAGTTGAACTCTTCAACGCATTCATCAACAACAAAAAAAAGACTGTAGCAGTCATGCACACAACAGGCTAATTTTAAGATGTAGATATAATTATATTCATGGACCTTAGATCCAATCAGACCTTAATCAAAATAACACTATTTCTCATACCAATCATACTCATAGGAGTCTGCTACAAGGCAATCCAGTATATATCTCCAACAGGGTTCTACCCTGCATTACCATTGGATGCAATGATACCATACATATCTTATTTCGTGATACCATACATCCTTTATTTCCCTTACATATTACTCCCATTTCTCCTTCTCTGGAAGAGGCCAAAGGATTACAAACAGTTAGCTCTTACATACATACTGATTCTAATAATAAGCGAGGTTGTATACCTCACATTTCAGACAGCTGTTGTGAGACCTGATATACAGCCAGTTAACATATTCGATCAAGTTGTTCTAATGATATATGGAGCAGATGATCCATTGAATGCATTGCCATCACTTCACACATCACTCTCAATAGCAGCTGCACTCTTTGTGTGGAGGTTCAGCAAAAAGCTAGGCATCCCAGCTGTCATACTCACGATTCTGATAATACTCTCAACCCTGTTTATCAGACAGCATGTGATACTGGATGTGGTTGCAGGAACTTTATTAGCCTTTGCCGCATATTATGCAATAAGGAGACGATATGCTTCACATCCTAAGACTCGGCCATAGGCCTTTCAGGGACCAAAGAATCACGACGCATGTATGCCTTGCTGCACGCTCATTTGGAGCAGACAAGATAATCTACTCAGGTGAGAAAGACAGTAAGTTAGAGGAAGGTATAAGGAAGATAGTTCAGAACTGGGGAGGCAAGTTTGATATATCATACGAGAAGAACTGGAAAAGGGTAATAGAAGATCACAAGAAGAACAAGTTCTCAATCATACACCTTACCATGTATGGCCTAGCTGTCCAAAAGCAGATCACCAAGATCCGAAAGAACAAGAAAATCCTGATTATAGTGGGCGGGGAGAAAGTTCCAGGAGAGGTTTACCAACTAGCTGACTACAACATATCAGTCACATCCCAGCCGCATTCCGAGGTCTCAGGACTAGCAATACTACTCCACGAATTCTGGAAGGGAAAAGAGCTTGATAGACGGTTTCCCAACGCAAGGATAAGGCTCACGCCTGCAGAAAGAGGAAAAAACATCAAAAACAAATAGGGGAAGATTTTTAGCACATAACAGGATATATTATACATGAAGTTTGGTTGCATTCTAATAACTATAATAATCTTGGTATTATTTAATGTCTCATTCATCAGTACAGCAAAGGCAGTTGAATGTGGAGGAGGCAGCGGAGCCTGTTCATCTGGGAGTTCTTGCTGCAGTGAAATTACTGGGGAATGTGATGTAAGCAATGCTCCTGTAATTGCATATACTTGTGATTGGACTTGTGATGGAAGTGAGAATGCATGTTTAAACTGTTGCGCCGGTGCTGGATGGTGTGGTGCAGACGAGTGTAGTACTGGTTGTGCGTATGTGGGTGATTTTGTTTGGATGGGAAGTGGTAAGTGTTGTGGTGATGACTATCCAGAATATTTTAGTAGCGGTGCTGCAGGTTATGGCTGTTGTTGTGATTATTATCAGGTGGGGGAAGGAGACGATGAAATATGCACAGGGGATGGAAACAATTACTGGTGTGTTGATGGAACCTATTGTACTACAAATGAAGTATATGATTCCAGTTTATCTGCAACAGATTCAACTTACATCTTGAGCGGAGATGACATTGTGTGTAATTGCGCTAATTCAGGAAACAAATGTGATGATGGTGATTCTGATGCAACAGCAGACGGGCTTTGCGCATCAAGCGCATGCGACACAGG
>JBDRNB010000056.1:0-12237 GCA_043811635.1 Candidatus Aenigmatarchaeota archaeon | reverse complement strand
CGTGCAACTGACGATGAAGGCTTTCACCCTTCTTCACAAAAGTACGCTCTCCTTCAGACCATCTGAGTACACCATTTTCATTAGTTCCTATATTCTCCAGATATTGGTCCTTTGCTGTTATGAGACCTGCATATGCTGGGCCATAAGGATTGCTGTATTGTTTTTGTATAGCACCACCTAAATAAGGGTTTGGCTGTTCGTGCTCTTTTCCCCAAGGGAATGCTGTACTAGGATATGCTTCTGGATTTGTTGCTCCGTCCCTAACTGTTCCATCTGGCTTGTATCCTCCGATCCATTTCTGGATCTTCATTACAACTCCTCTTGGGATACTGAAGTACTCTGGGTCTACATCTACAGCTCCGCTTGTAACTGTGTTTTCAAGATTCAGATTACCACCACAAGCAACTACCTTTTTTCTCCCATAATCTATCAGGATCTTTTCAATCTTGTATTTAGGAACACATTCTGTAAAATCCCACATACAAGAAAAGCTGTCGTATTTTGTGCTGATGGATTTACATGTTTCTTCATTATTGCCTACCTCAAAACAACCGCTAAGATCACTTATGCCCTTGCAAATATTATCAATCCATACACATCCCAGATCAGTGCATGCTTCCTGACTACACTTATCAGAGAAAAACCAACCCCCTTCTCTTTCACACTGTTGCTTACATACAACTTCATCTGCTTCCAAAACATGTTGTTTCTTGAAAAATGGTTCTGCAGACCATCCTATAACCTTGGTTCCATCTGATATGTCATACTCTATATTCCACCAATCCACTCCATTAGATGTGAAAGAATCAGACGAAACAACTACTCCAGTTGTATCTTTTGGGACAGCTAATATTAGATTATCATCACTTTTTTCTGGTGTTGTTCTCACATAAAGGGAGTTTTCTGTAGTGACTATTATACCGTCACCAAAAGAGTACTTTGTGTCAAGAATGGGTTCTTCAGGAATAGCATTCTCACTTTCCTTGCAGCACACCTTTCCAAGTCCAGAACACTTGAATTCAGACAATCTCTCTGTGCCTGAACTGCAAGGCCAGAACTCACATTCACCACCTTGGTTTTCGCAAGTAGGTACCGGCCTGCTTGCAATCACTTCCAGATAATTCTTGCTCTCATCCCCCTCTGCTGACCATCCAATCTTTCCATTATAATCAATCTTCCACCATTTGTATCCAGAGGATGTTTTAGGTCCATCTACTACTTCACCTGTCAAGTCTTTTCCAGCAACTCCAACTATCTTCTGATCTGTTCCTACATCTGCTCTGATCCGGAGAGCCCCAACCAAAATCTTGACTGTATCACCCTCTTCTATTCCAGGATCAGAAGAAACATTACTTGAAGATAATAGTAGCAGAAAGGCAATTCCAACTATGATAACTATTATTTTTTTCATATCAACCATCTGGTTCTATTGTACTATACTCAAGCGGGCTTTTGGCTATGCTTTGACCTGTGCCAGACCCACCAACAGAGAATGTGCATACACAGTTGTAATCAGGGCAACCAGCAACTGAAGGACGTGCTCCAAGAGGTTGATCTATGCATATTCGTTCGCAATTGGCCTTGCATTCCAGGCCGCCAAGAGCGCCACCGAAGCCTCCGAGCCCTCCTGTGAATATAGTGAGAACAACTATGGCAACTATCAGAATTACAAGTGCAGCCATTGCCACGACAAGGGAAGTATGCATATTATATAGTTATTCACGACAACATATATTGTTATCCGCGCCTGAAAAGAATTAAATAATTGGAAACAAAGTATATCTATGGTTTTAGGCAAGCTTTCAGACAAAATCACCACTAAGTCTTTTAGTTTTGATGCAGAAGCAAGGGTAAAGAGGCTGGAGTATATCACATTAAAGGATACAGAAGGCAGGTGGATCCTGGCTTATGCTGACAGTATCATGCACTACAAGGGCAAGACAAAGGTACATGCAAATGTGATTGGCTACAGGGATAAGAGAGGATTTCTTAAGACACCGAATGTTCCATTTTCACCTGAGTCCCCGGTCTTTGCTGCTGAGGAAGATTTCATACGCGAGACTCTTTCACTTGAAGATGAGGGAATGTATTTAGGTTTGCTTGATGGTTATGATATCAAGGTTCATCTTCCTGTTAAACACCTGATCAAGAAACATTTTGCAGTGCTTGCAAAGACAGGCTCTGGAAAGAGTTATGCCACAGGCGTATTGCTTGAAGAGCTTGTGGAGGAAGGTGTTCCTGTGGTTGTGCTGGATCCACATGGTGAATATTACAGCCTTGCAAAGTCAAATGAAAATAAAACGGAATTAAAGTCCATTGAAAGGTTTGATGTGAAGCCTAAGTCATACAAGCAGCATCTAAGCATGTTTGGTGTGAACACATGGAAGCCTATCAAGCTGAATTCCAGGCTTTCTCCGCAAGAGATATTCCAGATACTTCCCACAAAGATTTCATCCTCACAAAAAGGCCTCTTGTATTCTGCAATCAGAAACCTTGAAGGGGCTGAATACTCCATACGCGACATAATAGATGAAGTGAATCAGAGCAAGAGCCAGTCCAAATGGAATTTGATCTCCATGCTCGAGTTCCTGGACTCAACCAAGCTGTTTTCTGCAAACCCTACTACGCCACATGATCTTGTGAAAGAGGGCAAGATAACAATTCTGGATCTGAAGGACGCGAAGCCTGAGCTTCAGCAAATAATAGCATTGAAGGTGGTAGAGGATCTTTTCAACGCACGGAAGAAGGGAAAGATACCTGAATTCCTACTTGTGGTTGAGGAGGCTCATAATTTCTGTCCTGAGAGGGGCTTTGGTGAGGTTGCAAGCTCCAAGATCCTGAGGACTGTTGCAAGTGAGGGACGTAAGTTTGGCATGGGACTTGCGATTGTTTCACAGAGGCCTGCACGTGTGGATAAGAATGTCTTATCACAGGCAAACACGCAGATCATACTCAAGGTTACGAATCCAAATGACCTGAGGGCCATAACTGAATCTGTTGAAGGAGTCACACCTGAGACAAAGAATGAGATAAAGGACCTTCCTGTGGGTGTTGCTATGGTAGTTGGAGTGACAGAACAGCCGCTTATAGTGGATGTGCGTGTTCGGAGGACAGAGCATGGTGGCAGCGGTATTGTGCCAGTTGAATCTTTGACACGAGATGATGGCATGCTTTTATTTGAACCAAAGGTGACTGAAAAGAACATCAAACAAGAATTCAAGGGGATTGATGATATAAGATTCCTGAATTATCCTATATGGAGAATTGAAACAGATAGCAGAACGCTAAAAGAGATATATATAGACGGGATCACAGGAGAGATCCTATTCAAACAGAAGGACTTCATCATGAGAAGCAAGGGAGTGAAGGAGGTATTGGACCTGCCTGCCTCCAGCAGAGTGATAGTTCTGTATCTGATGCTTCATAAATACAGTACAGTTGAAAAGCTTGCAGAGGACCTTAAGATGCCCCTTACCACTGTCAAAACCAACATAAAGAATCTCCTGACTGCGGATTATGTGGCAACAGATGGGTACATGTTCAGGAACAAGGAAAGCCTGAACTTGCCAACAGATCCTGACATGATTCAGCTGAATGAGGAAGTTGCAAAGGGTTTGACCGACGGACACATGCTTGATTTCCTTGTTTCAACAGAATTTGCCAAGAGGGCAGCTGAGATATGGAGCCTCAGGGTGAAGAGGATAGATCCTATATACTATCCATATTGGGTTGTCAAGCACAAGAGTAAGAGGTTCCTAGTGGACGGAATAAGTAGCAGAATAGATTCTGATATGTCTGAAATCGTGATGAAACTGTTATAAATAATTTCTTCTTATATATAGTAAATTGCTGTATATGAAATATGCAGATATGTGGTTTTGCCGAAGTGGCTTAGTGGTAAAGCGCTGCGCTCATGTAATCAGAGACATGAGCTCTGACCTTTCTTACGAAAGGAGATGATCTGAGAAACGCAGAGATCGCGGGTTCGATCCCTGCCTTCGGCATGGGAAGTCGCTTGATGGTGGTTAATATTTTACTTTCTATTAAGTCTGCCTAATGACCCTTAATTTATATATCATTACGTTTTACTAGATTAAATGAATATTAGAACAGTAACAGAGAGAGACTACGATAAAATAATTAACTTAGATAAAAAAAGTATATCCAACCAATAATCCAGTAAATCCTACTGTTTTGAGTAGATGGTATCAAAGAAATCCCGAATTTGGATTGATTTTTGAGGAGAATGAAAATATAACTGGAATGTGTATTGCAATTCCTCTTAATAAAATAGGTTGGAAGAAACTAACATCTGGAGAACTTTCTGAAGGAGATTTAGATTCAAATACAATTTTTGATAATAATAGAGATAGTGAAGTAGGAATTCATATATATCATATAGAAAAATTTAATTTTTCTGGTAAGATACACGAATTCTCACTTGATTATTTATCAAACATTATCAATAGTCTAAAAAATAATAACCCAAGTTTGAGCGTTATTGGATTTTCTGCTCTTTGTGTCACAACCGATGGAATTAAGTTATTTTATAATAAACTCAATTTCAGAGAAAGAGATTTTATTAATACAGAACACATTATCAGAAAGAATGGAAATATAGAAGTAATTGATTCGGATTCTCAATTAGATATAATAAATAAAATGAATGATGGATACGAATATGTGACTCGATGTAAAATGTTAGTTTCTCTTCCAGGTGAGATAAGTATAGTTTGGAGTTATTTTAAGTAATGAGACAATGACATATGCTATAGGTATACGGCATACTTCTCAGAAACATGTGTTCGCCGTCGGCACTTCGTCTGACAGAATCAATAAAATTCAAAAAATAATTAATATATGTGTAGTTGCTATTATTCAGAACTTTCTTCTTATTCTTCTGATTCACCAGCTGCGCCTTTTGTTACATTAACTGCTTTCGGACCCCTGTCCCCTTTTTCTACGTCAAATGAAACTTCATCGTTTTCGCCTATACTGACACCCTCGTTCAATCCTGTCTGGTGTACAAAGTATTCCTTTCCGTCGTCACCTGATATAAATCCGAATCCTTTTGTCTGGTTGAAAAACTTTACTTTTCCTTTCATTTAATACCTCATTTACTATTTATCAGAAAGTCTTATTATTCTTTTATTGCTTCCTAATAGACAGTAAATGAATTGATCCTTTATAAATGGCCATTCTTCTCATTATTCAGCAAAAATTAGGCTATCATTATAATTAGAACTAGAAAGTCAGATGTCTTCTTCATCTTCATCATTGAAGAGAAGATCAATCTCTTCTTCTGTCAAACCTTCTATTGGTATTCTTTTCTTCTTTTTCGGAGGTCTCATAATAACGGATATGAAATGAAATATATTTAAAGTTTTCGGTTCCTCACTATCAGACATGCCTGATAGAAATGATTTAAGCGTGCTTAATTATAATTTATAATAATGAAGAGTATAGTGTTTGCGGCAACATTGATTTTGTTAGTCTTTGTATCAGGCTGCGTGAACTACCTTCCAACACACTTCAGTGAGGTATCACATACAACAAGTGGTTTTGATGAGTTCAAGATTGCTTCAGGTAGGTGGGATCTGAATTCCAGAACAGGTGAATATAATCTATATCTGATAAACAATCTTGGTGCGAATATACAGGTGTTAAGCGTGGATGTGACAATAAAGGAGCAGACAGACAGCATGGATCCTGTCACTGTCAGGCCTGAAGGCCTGTTGCACATCCAGACAGAAGGATTCAAGGGGCTCATACAAGGAGAGGCATACACAGCTAATGTAGTGATCTACTACGAGAACCTGGATTCAGGCGTCAAGGGGCTCATAACCAGGGGGAAAACAACAGGCCTTGTCAGTTAAACTAGGCCACCATTAGGATGTATATTCTGAATATTTTTTATATGTACGAACTACTTAAGATGATCTGTAGACTATTTTAATATGTCATACTTGTGGTGCATAGATCATGATGGAACTGCTTCTTATGGGGATATTGGCCGTGATTATTTGTGCAGCCTGATTGGACTTACATCTGAAGAGTTTGTGGATGTTGTAAAGAATATAAGAAGGGATGAAGACTACAAGAATGAAATCCTGAAAGGAGGAAGGTATGAAGAAGGGCTTGAGCTTGCAATGCTTCTGGCATACAATAGTGTTTTACAGGACGACGTAAGGAGAAGCGGGGAAAATGCTGAGAATTCCCTAAGAAAAGGATTTACTGAATTCCTCACACGTTCTGAAAGAGGAAGAGTGATCATCTTTTCTGCAGGTGTTCAGGACTGGTTGATGCACTTCTACATGAAGAACTTTCCTAACACGAACTTTGATGTTGTTGGTACATCATTGCATGTAGATGAGGCCGGAAGATATTCTTCAATAAAAAAGCCTTGCGGAAGGATGAGTAAACCAGACAGAATAAAAGATGTTTTGAAAGGCATGAATGGTCATTGCATACCAAAGGTTGGTGTTGGGGACAGTAATGGTGACAGAAAGATGTTTGACTACGTTCTGAAGGAAGATGGACTAACAATTGGCATTAGTAATGGAATAGAAGGTGATCTGAACTTCTCGGAGGATACTGATTGGTATGGACCTTGGTTTGCAGGAGAACTCTATGTAGATTTGATGATGAATGGTAAATACGCTGGAAATAAGAGGGAAGTGTTGAAACAAGTTAGGGGTAGAGTAGGTGAAATGTTTTATGATGATAAGCTTCGGCGAGCTGTTGGTTGATCTGATAAAGAATGGTAATAATTACATTCCATTACCTGGAGGAGCTCCTGCTAATTTCAGCGTGGCGCTTGCCAGGCTTGGTATAAGGTCTGAGCTTGTGGCTTCTGTTGGAAAGGACATATATGGTGATATGCTCCTTGATTGTATGAGAAAAGAGGACGTAGATATAAGCAACATACAGGTGAGTGACAAAAAAACAAGCTTGGTTTTCGTGGAATTGAAAAAGGGAATACCTAGTTTTGAATTTCAAAGAGAAGCAGATCTGGATATCAGAATGGAACATATGAATCTGGATTTCATGAATGCAAGATGGTTTCATTTTGGGTCGCTCTCCCTGACAGACAATCCCATACGCGAGACATTGTTTCACTGTCTGGAACAGGCAAAACAACACAATCTAACCATATCTTTCAGCCCAAATATACGTAAAAACATGTGGGATCAGAGCCTTGATGTGCACATGCACAAGGCCTTGGGTTATGTGGATGTTCTAATTGCATCTGAAAGTGAATATGAATATATATCCAAGGGATGTGGGTTTGGTAAGTTATCCAAAATGTATGGGATAGACAAGATAGTTGTTACTAAAGGTGAAAATGGGTGTGAGTATTACTCAGACAATACGTATATGAGTCATCCTGCCTTTCCTGTTCATGTCGTTGACACAACAGGAGCTGGTGACGCGTTTGCTGCTGGTTTCACATTCAGTACTCTGAAAGGTAAGAATGAAAGGGATTCATTGAGATTTGCCAGTGCTGTAGCAGCACTCTCAACCAAAAAGGCAGGAGCTATGTCATCTCTGCCCCACCTCAAGGATGTTGAGAGATTTATTCTTTAATGTATAATTTCAGGCCTTTCTGAAACCTATGGTAAAGCATCAGTATCTTATTTGCTGTATCTACAGAGGATACACTGAAGCTGTCAAATAAGCCTCCATCTGATTCCCTATACAGTTCAAGATCCAGTGGACCTTCAATATTCTTTGATTGAGGCCTTCCAATGGCCACAAGCACATCTGTATCTGTTTCCTGAGATTGAAAATAATTGGTTTTGCCATGAATTGAAGTATAACAAATGTATGTATATTCCTTATCAGTATTAAATATAATTCGCATATATTTTCAATATACACTATATTTTCACTACAATATATATTTATATAATATATAATCAAGACTAAACCATGAAAAGGAAGATAATCAAACAAGGACATAACACATTGACTCTTACTCTTCCTAGTAAATGGGCAAAAAAACATGGAGTCAAATACGGTGATGAGATAGATGTCACAGAGCAAGGGAAGACCCTTTTCATTTCAGCTGAATCCAGATCTGATATGTCCAAGACAACTGTTGATATATCTGGCATAGAAAGCTCCATAGTTATATGGAGATACATTCTTTCTGCGTATAGAGCAGGATATGAAGAAATTATCGTGACAGGAATAGAGCCAAGCAAAAAGGAGATCTACACTCCATTCACATACAACACTCTCAACTATCTTAAGCCAGACAATTTTGCAACAATGAGCCCTATAGAGACTGTGAGCGCATGCGTGAACAGGTTGATAGGAATGGAGATAGTTGAACAGGGAACAAAATACTGCATAATCAAAGATATGGGAGAGACTTCGCATAAAGAGTTCGACAGCGCTTTGAAGCGGATGTTCTTGCTTCTTCGAACAGAGGCTGAAATCATATCCAATGGGCTTGAAGGGCAGAATGAACCGCTCAAGTCAATACACATCATAGACACAAACCTGGACAGGTTTGAGGATTTTTGCTTACGTGTTCTGAACAAGAAGGGATACAAGGACTTCAGAAAGACATCAATCATATACAACACTGTTTTCACCTTGGAAATTATGGGCGATGAATTCAAAAAAATTGCTAGACACTTGCTTGAAATGAAAGAGAATCATTCCTCTGCATTAAAAAAGATCTTCAAGTCCCAGTATGATCAGCTACAAAGGTTCTACATGATGTTCTACAAGTTTGACAAGAGAAGGGTGCAGGATATATACATAGAGAACGAGAACAGCATAAACCTGGCAAAGCAGATGTTCAAAAAACTGAATCAGGAAGAGATAGCCCTAGTCCATCACTTCAACAAGATAGGTTCAGGTATCCTTTCCCTTACAGAACTCAAGATTGATCTTGAATCCTAGTTACTTTTTGGAGCAAATATCTTTGCTATTATTACTGTTATGATCACAACAACTACTGTTACTATTATAGCTGCAATTGTGAGTCCCATAGCTCCTTCTGCATCTGTGTATAATGGTGCCAGCCATGCAGATATAGCATCCTTCCATATGAGAGCAGCGACGAATGCAAGTGCACCTGTGATCAAAACAACCATTTGCTTCTTTATTTCTTCTAAAATTTTGGCCATGCCATTAGTTGGTTTTGGGGTATAAATTGATTCATGCCTGCATTTATATACTTCCTCAACTAATAATTAGAAAAGGTTTGCACGCTCTTTTTATGACATATTTTTCAATGCCATATTTTCATATAGAAAAGTATTTATATGTGTTCATATAAATATATGTATAAACTAATCTTTTGGGGTTGTCATGTCAGAGTTTGAAACGCACAAAGCGAATATCGTTGTTATGGGAGCTGGTGGTGGTGGATGTAATACCATTTCAAGGCTCACTGAATTGAACATACTTGGTGCAACCACAGTTGGTGTGAATACAGACGCAAAGCACCTAGACATCACCAGGAGTCATAAAAGACTTCTTATAGGAAAGGAGCTTACAAGGGGATTAGGAGCAGGTGGATACCCAAACGTTGGTGCAAAGGCTGCCCTTGAATCCAAAAGGGAGATAGAAGAAATCCTCGGACAATGTGATTTATTATTCTTAACATGCGGATTAGGTGGAGGAACAGGTACAGGCGCATTACCAGAAATTGCAAAGATGGCAAAGGAGAAGAATGCAATAGTAATATCTGCAGTCACTTTTCCATTCCACATGGAAAAGGCACGAATGAGCAAGGCTGAAGACGGACTTATGCATCTAAGGGAGAACAGTGACACTGTAATACTCATAGAAAATCAAAAACTTCTTCAGTTAGCAGGAAATAAACCCCTCAAAGAGGCCTTTGGAGTTGCTGATAATATTATCGCAACGATGATAAAAGGCATCACAGAAACCATATCACAACCATCACTCGTTAACTTAGATTATGCAGATGTAAGAACCATCATGCACTCCGGTGGTGTGGCTACTATTGGTGTAGGCGAATCAAACACAAAAGATCGGGCCAACGAGGCGGTGAACCAAGCCTTGTCCAATCCTTTACTGGATGTAGACTATGAAGGCGCCACCGGGGCTCTCATTCAAATTATTGGCGGTGAGGACCTGACATTGGATGAGATCAATCATATAGGTGAAAAGGTCTCGAATTTCATGAGCCCTGATGCAATGGTAATGTGGGGAGCACGAATACTTCCTGAATACCATGGCAAGATCCAGGTCATAACCATAATAACAGGTGTTAGTTCTCCATACATAACAGGCTCATCCCAGGTGGACCATCTCAACAAAAAAACAGCACAAAGCTTGAATGACTTGGGAATCAAGATGGTTTCTTAATTCTAAATCTACTTTTTAAGCAACAAGCCAATATATATACTATGCTCGAGCTCACTTGGGACAGCAAGCATGTATTCGCAACTGACCCTGAAACAGTGGAGAAACTTAGGAAAAACCATTTTGGCACGTATAAGAATAAGAAGCTCTTTCTGGAGATAGAAGAGGCCTTATACCTGATCAACTTTCAAAACGCTGTGTGCAAATCTGGAGACAAGGAGGTTGGTTTTAATCAGCTTGCTTCCGAATACGCAAGAGAAGATCCACGCTTCTTCATCAAGTATAATGCTTTCAGGGATTGGAGGGACAGAGAGGACTGGTTGTGAAGAGGAAAGACTCTGTGAAATTTGAGAAGAAGATCACCAAGCCAAAGAGGTATCCTATGAGGCCTTTGGCGAAGACAAAGGTCAAGGCAAAGATTTTCTGGTATCCTGATTCTATGTTTTCTGTGCTTGAAGACGAGGATGTAGGCAAGATGCTGTTTTCAGACTACTGGATAGGACAGCTGGGCATTTACAAGCAGGACAGAGGCAGGCTTCTGAAGCTAGACTTCATGGAAACTGTGTTTCTTGCTAAGTTCTTTGATGTTGAGATATATGACGTGAACAAGAAGAAGAGCGTCTCCTACAAGGAGGTTATGAGACACGTCAAGGACGTGAGAGAGTATGCAGAACATCTGTATAATGTTTATGAGGACTGGAGGCTGCGTGGATATGTGGTCAAGACTGGATTTAAATTTGGAACGCATTTCAGGATATACTTTCCAGGCGCATCACCCACGAAGCAGGATAAGTGGATCCACTCCAAGCACGTTATCCATGTCTTCCCGAAGGAACAGAAGCTTGTGATCTCTGAATGGGCACGTGCTGTCAGGGTGGCGCACGGAGTGAAGAAGACATTCCTTTTATCTGTTCCTGAAATGATGAAGAAGGATTATATAGATTATCCTGCCGAATACTTTGCATACAGAAGGAAAAATGACCGTTCAGGCTGGATACGCGAAACTCCAGATGATAATCCAAGATACCTTCTTGTGCCTGTCTCAGAGGATGAGCACATAGGCGGAGCAGAGCTTGCATCACTGCTCAAGATGGCAGAGGGAATGGGAGTGGAGGTTCTCCTCTCAATCACAGACAGAGAAACGGCAATCACATATTATGTCCTCAAGAAGATCATACTGCCTGGTTCTAAGTACGAGTCATACGAGATAGAGTGGATGAAACCCTAATCCCTTTCTTTTTCAAAAAAGGTCTAAGATTTACCCCAAAGAAAAGGTAATTGTTTCATATATCCCGTTTATTTGACAGTACAAAACAAAGCCGCCTCTTGGAACGGCTCTGGTTAAGGTTGATAATCAAGTTACACATGCACTGCAGACCTTTGCAGTATCCCTCGGATCATTTCGACATCTTTAGCCGTGAATGGATCCTTCTCCAGGTCTATCAGGTTTGAGATGTCCGATGCAATAGAATCATCAGGACTCCCGCGCATACTTACAAGGGCATTAATGAGACCTGAATAATTTGTTTTTCTATCAAGCATTTGATCTATATAGTATATCTTCAGATCCCATGGAGTTACTTGTGCATCATCTGGGCTGAAACAATTGACCTCCCCAGTTATTCCATCAAACCTGAGTTCATCAAGTCGCTCACTAATGAATGTGATGATGCCCTTTTTGAAGGCTGTCCGGATACTGACATCGCTTTGATTACAAGCCTGTTCATTGATCAGATCAGAAATCTTGGTATCAGGCTTGATACGTATAGGATCTGGTTTGGCATCATCATGTGTTATAGGCTCATGCTTGCTTTTAACTGGAATGGCAGCAGGCGCAGGTCTTGTCGGAGAAGTGTTAATTGTTGCTGACTTTGCTTCTTTATTGAA
>JBDRNB010000055.1:0-8497 GCA_043811635.1 Candidatus Aenigmatarchaeota archaeon | reverse complement strand
GAATGGGCAGTCCTGGAGATGGGAAACCCAGGCGTAGTTGCAGCTGTGAATAAGCGTGTTTTTTGTGAGATTGAGGAATCTGGCCAGATAAGTGTTACAGTTGATGATTTTGATATAAAGAATGTGAAGGGAGAATTTGATGGCAAGGCCCTGACTTGGGATACCAACTCTGATGAAGAGAAGGACAGACTGAAATTCATGAAGGCCGCGATTGAGACAACGTTTCAGTACCTGGGTGAACACAAGACGTTCAGGATCAGGTCCTGGGGCGAGATGTCGCAGGTTGAGGTTGATGGTGAGATGAAGAAGATTGGATTTGGCTCATCAGCTGCGTCTGTTGTTGCTACTGTTGCTTCTGTGCTTGCTTTGCATGGTCAGGATGTGAGAAAGAGGGAGACGCGTGATGTGATATATAAATTATCTACAATTGCTCATTATTTTGCACAGGGTAAGATTGGCTCTGCATTTGATGTTGCTGCATCCACATATGGAGGCGTTTTTGTCTACAAGAGGTTTGATCCAAAATGGCTGGAGGACAAGATTGAATCAGGCAAGATTGTGAAAGAGATTGTTTCACTTGAATGGCCTGGCTTTTATGTTGAAGAGCTTCAGATACCAGAAGACTTCAGGCTTGAGATCGGCTGGACAAAATCATCTGCAAGCACGAGCGAGATGGTCAAACAGATGAAGGGATTCAAGGAATCAAACAAGCAGGAATATGACCGAATATATGGGGATATAGGAAGCCTGGTGAAGGAGTTGATTTCTTACTGGAAGGAGCATGACAAGAAGAATATAATCAAGATGCTAAGAAAGAATGAGGATTATCTTCGGGAGCTTGGGGAGAAGTCTGGTGTTGGGATAGAGACGCATGATCTGAGGATGCTGAGTGAGATTGCTAATGATCATGGTGCAGCTGGCAAGCTGTCTGGTGCAGGCGGCGGAGATTGTGGAATAGCTGTTGTGTTTGATAAAGAAGCAGCTGAGAATATTAAAAAGGACTGGAAGGAAAAGGGGCTACATATAATTGATGCTACAGTTGATAGAGACGGTGTTATTGTAAATCAGTAATAGTAGAAAAAGCGAGAGAATCCTTTTTTTGGAAAAAACAAGTTTTAGTATTGGATTGTTGTTTCTTCTATTCTTCTTCCTTCTCTCAAACCTACATTCAAATCTCTTGTTGCTGTCGCTACCCTCTGAAGGTCTTCCAGAGTCTGGTTTATGTGATTTGCCACACCGTCTGAGATGATCCTCTCAATTACCTTCTGAGCATCGTTCTCATTTCCACCAAATTTCCTCATGAAGTTTATCAGCTCCATTGGTATGTCAAATTCAAATGTTTTCTTAACAGCGGTTGCAGATCCTGCCATTGCCATAATATCTCTCCTAATTATGAACTCATCTAAGAGTCAACAAAATCAATTCCCAGAACCCTTTCTATCTCCTTCTGCCTCTCCAGCTTGAATGTCTTCTCAGGTCCGTATATCTGGGATGATTTCACTCCAGTCACTATCAGCATTGCTCGTATGGTGTCTCCAAGCTCCTTGATGATCTGCGCTCCCCAGATGATCTTTGCATTGGGATTTATCTGCGAAGAGACGCCCTCAACTATATCCTGGCATTCCTTGATTGTGATGTCAGATCCACCTGACACATTTACCAAGGCTCCTGTTGCACCGTCTATTGCAACCTCAAGTAGTGGGTTGTTCAGGGCCTTCTCAACTGCCTCTATTGCTCTGCTCTCTGAGTCTGACTCGCCCATTCCAATCATTGCAAGCCCGCCAGATCCCATCACAGCTCTTATGTCTGCAAAATCGAGGTTTACAAGGCCTGGTTTTGTGATCAGTTCTGCAATGCCTTTAACTGCATTTACCAGAATTTCATCTGCCACTTTGAAAGCTGTTGTAACAGAAACGTCTGGGACTATTTCTAACAGCTTGTCATTTGGTATTACAATCAATGTGTCAACTACGGATTCCAGGCTTTCAAGACCATTCTGTGCGTTCTTTGCTCTCTGCCTGCCTTCCATTGTGAAAGGAACTGTGACAATACCAACTGTAAGGGCGCCTAGCTTCTTTGCGATGTCTGCTATTATTGGACTTGCGCCTGTGCCTGTTCCTCCGCCAAGACCAGCGTTTATGAAGACCATATCCGCGCCTTCAAGCGCCTTCTTGATCTCGTCCTTTGATTCCTTTGCAGATTCCTGTCCTATCTTTGGGTCAGCTCCTGCACCCAATCCACCTGCAAGCTCCCTGCCTATAAGTATCTTCCTGTCAGCATCAGTATATAACAAATCTTGAGCATCTGTGTTGATTGCGATTGTTTCTGCACCAACAATGCCAACCTGCATCAATCGAGAAATTGTGTTTCCACCTGCACCACCTGCGCCCACAACCTTTATTTCAGCTTTCCTTGATTCGAGAATTCTTCTTAATTCGTCATCAGTTTCTGATATGCTAGATAGTAATTGATTCATAATTATATGCCCCCTCTGATTGCAACCCGTTCAAATAGTGTACTAATTTCCTAAACGGATACTTGAATAATTTATCTATAAAAGTAAGTTATTTAAATCTAATGTGAACTTCTTTTGGAACCCTCTGTCTCCTTAATTTCCTGCTTTTTTGCATCAGAAACAGAAAAATTAATATTCTTTACGTCCTTGATCCATTTCTTGATTGTTTCACTTGTCATCTTTTCAATCATAGGATTAAGCTTGGTCTTTGTTTTTATCTCAAAAACATCCTCCTTTAGTTCAGTCTCTGCTTCTATGCCAGAATTCTCCAGGAGGAGGTCTGCCTTCTCTTTGTTTTCTGTGATTTGTTTCACCACAGTTATCTCATACTCCAGATCCTTTCCTGCAAGAGGATTGTTGAAGTCAACCCTTACTCTGCCACCTGAAACAGATTGGACTTTAGCTGTCATGTTGTCAATTGTGACAAACACGCCAGGAGCTGGGTTTATGTTTTGTTCCATGAATTTGTTGAAAGGTATCACCCGGATAAGACGTGGATCCCTTCTTCCAAATGCTTCTGCGTATGGCACTGTGAACTTCTTTGTCTCTCCGACCTTCATGGCGAGTAACTGTTTCTCTATGCCGCTTACCACCATCTTCGCGCCAACTATGACTAGAACAGGCTCATAATTTTTCTCTTCGAAATGGACCTTGCTATCTTTTGCCACGTCCTCACGTGTGAGATCGAATATTTCACCAGTATTCAGAACCTTTCCTACAAAGTCCATCAATATGAAATCGCCTTCTTTCATACGATCTGATTGTAGTTTGTATATAAATTATTTAGCTTTCAAGAGGGGATTATGGTATATAGGATATGGGTGATAAAAGAGGATGATATGCCGAATTGCCTCAGAGGTAGCAGGGATCTAGATTATTTACACTTAACAGAAGATGAGATTACATTTTTGGATCAAAATCTACCAAGTTATCATGCAATGGGTGGACATACTGATATGGCAGGCCTGTGTAATGAACTTGGTATGGACATACAAAGAAAGGTTGCAGTGATACCTAATACAATATATCGTAATAAGGAGCCCTCCCTAGGCGAAGAGGTTACAAGAAAGCTTAGGGATTTGCAGAAAACTTGTGATTTGTTAAGTATAAGATTTAATCCAGATGTTGTTAGAGGTAAAACCAGTGTCGAAACCCTGTTTAATATTTCTAATTATTATATGGGTATTCTTGGAGATTTTCCTGAAAAGGAATTTGGCAGTGGAGTCATAGAAAGGAGTGGAGATCGAAGGTTGAAACCGTATATAGAAGAGATACGCAGACTCTATGGTGATGATATAGCTATTGAGGTCTTTGGTAGTTTCTGGTCGAGTGATAATAATGATGTGGATGCAAGAGTGTACAGAAATGAATTCTCTGTGGATGATTACAACATTCTTGAAAGAAGTGATGTTTTTTATGTGGATGGAATTCCTTTGGGCCCTCAAGTTATGCCTAGGGATATTGGAAGGAAGTTGAGAGGATATAATCTTGATGCTGGCATAGAAACTGAAAATAAAAGGATAGTTTTTGGTGATATTGATTTGCCCATACTGAAAGAAGATGATGTGAAGACATTGTTAATGATACAAATTGGTGATTATATTCTAAGAACAAGAGAGGAAACATATATGGAATGGATAAGGGAAAATCTACTTCCCGGAACCACAATTAATAAAATCAGAGGCCGATTAAAAACTCCTCATTTAATTTACAAGTGGCTAAAACATTCTTATGATAGTATACCAGAGCCTCCACCAAAAACAGATATTAGCAGAATGGGAGAAGCTGACGTATTAGAAGAGATGATAAGGGTTAACGTGTATTATTCACAACTCGCACAAAGGCTAAAGGAGCCCATTTAAGAAGTTGTATATACATTCCGGAAGCTCTTTTGCATAACCACCTTCAAGCACAGAGAATGTTGGTTTTTTCATGTCTGCTATCAACTTGCCTATCTTCTCGTATGTCTCCTTTTCCAGTTTCAGGCTTGATAGCGGATCGTCCTTGTATGTGTCAAAGCCTGCTGAAACAGCTAGTAGGTTTGGATTGAACTGTTTGATGTCCTCAAGCGCCTTTTTGAAGAACTGCATGTACTTCTGTTCTCCTGACCCTGGAGGAATCAGGTAGTTGTGACAGTTCTTTTCTGACATCAGGCCTGTGCCTGGGTATGAGAACATTGCATGTAGGGATATGTATAGAACTTTCTTGTTTCCCATGAAGATGTCCTGGGTTCCATTCCCGTGATGATAATCAAAGTCCAATATTGCTACCTTGTCAACCTCCTTGAGCATGTGAGAGACAGCTATGGCTATGTTGTTGAAGTAGCAGAAACCGCCAAGGAATTCCCTTGTCGCATGATGACCTGGCGGTCGCATAAGGGAGAATGACTCTAACTCTGCTGCCTGGATAGCAGCGCCCGCTGCTAGCTTTGCATGCTCATACATGCCTGGAAGGTTTGGTGTATCCGGATCTGAGAAGCTGCCTGACTTCACCTTTTCAAGAAGAACAGGCGTATGTGCAAGTAGTATGTCTGCCTCCTGGGCAGGCCTTGGCTTGACAAACTCGAATTTGTCTTTTAGAAATTCATATGTGGATCTCACCCTTTCCGGTGATTCAGGATGTCCTGGCTGCTCGTATTTCATGCAGTCTTTGGAGAAAATGATCTTCATATTGAGATTTGGGAGAAGGATTAATAACTGTACTCAATCATCTTGTTGCCATCTGAGTCAAGCATGATAAGTGTGTCGCCATTGTTGTTCCAGACTGCAATTGTTTTGTCCCAGTATACATCTTCTGATGTATCATCACCTGAGCCTGTATGTAGTGTGATTGTTGTCTTATTCATGACTGTGACTTGGTGGAAGGTGTATGTGGTTTTTCTCTCATCTGAGATCTTCCAACCTGTTATCTGAACTGGGTATGTGCACTTGTTCCTTAAGGTTACGTACTCATCATTCAGGTTATCGTTGTCGTCTCCTTTGGCGTTGTAGTGGAAGTTGTGGATACCCATGCAGAAGGCATTGTCTATCTTCATCTCCCAGATTCCCAGGTTTCTTTCCTTTGCACGGAGTTCAGATTGTATGATAGAATCTGAATGTTGATCTTCTTCGAAAATGTATGCACTTGCCAGGCCTTGTTCCACTAGCTCTATGTTGACTAAGCTATTATCTATATATATGTACCTAAGCAGGCGATCATACTTGTCTTTGTCTTCAACCCCACGCTCAAGTCCAACTGTCTTGTTCTCTATCCTCTCCACAAGCCATTCAGTGGCCTCATTGTAGAGGTATTGTCCTTTCTCAGGAGTGTCCATTCCTAGAAGGCGTACATGATCATCATTTTCCAGAACAACTGTGTCCCCGTCTATCACGCGGGTTACAAATGCCTCTTCAAGTTCTAATTCAGGCTCAGAAACAAGACCTGTGAATGACATGTCAACTAAAAGTATGACTGCAAGAAGTGCTATTACAAGGATTGCCTTTTTCATTTGCTCAACTCTTGTATCTTTTCTATTATGGAGATTGCAGGCCCGAAGTTTGTGTAGCCTTTGATCTTTCTTATCTCAGGTCCAAGATCGACTCCTTTCCTGTACTTGAGTATATGATCCTCTGCGTTGTGAATGATGTGCTTAGGGTATGTTTTTTGCGCCCATTCTGTGAGCTCTTTAACCGGATTTGTCGCTATGATTATATGGGTTTCTAGATTTGTTTTCATTTTTTTGAAGATGTCCTCAAGTATCTTCTTGTTTATCTCAAGCAATTGGTCGTCTGTTATGTCATCCCTTCTTGGCTGGCCTGCTGTCACTATTATGAAGTCTGCAGGTATTATGCCTTTCTTAATCTCTGTCTTGCATGGCTCTTTGTGAACGTGATTGTATCCTTCTTTTGCGTGCTCCAGATCCATAAGATCTCCTGCAAGATCCTTGATGTCATGAAGTGCGAGAACATCTGTTTTTAGAAGTAACAAACAACAAAAGGCAAGTTGCGATCCTAATCTACCAATCCCTATTATCTGTATTATCATTTTATCTTCTCGAGAATTTTTATAATAATATCTGTTGCTTCTATAATATCCTTCTCATTGTCCGCTGTTCTTATGCTTATCTTACCTGAATCGAATATCATGATTGTTTTCCCCTTGTGTTTCAGATTCAACACTCCAAGGGATTTGGATAACTTGGGCTCTGTCAATCCTGAATCCTTGGTCTCCGCTTCGAACCTTTCAAGGTCTATCTTCTCACCTATAAACGCGTTGGCCATTATCTTGTTGTCTTCATTCAGACAAGGTTTGTTGTAGATTTTCAACTTCATAGTATCACTTTAGATCCATTAATTAATAATGTTATCAATATTTGTATATGAAATCTGTACCCATATTATTAGTTATATCTATAGTGGTTGCATTACTCCTTCTGAGTTCAGGTAGTGAGAGTGTTCAGATAATTGAGGGTTCCAGAAATATAGCACTGAAGTCAAGAGAGATAACTCCGGTGATGTCTTCTTTCTTGGAAGAAAAACACATGATAATACAGCTAGATGGGATACCAGACGAGGAAACGAAGAAAAAATTAGAAGAAAGGGGCATATATCTTCTTGAGTATCTGCCAGAAAATACATGGTTTGCATCTGTCTCCAAAATGTCTGTTCATGAACTGAATTCTCCTGATGTAAAATATGTAGGTTCTATACTACCCGAGGACAAGCTTGGTTTTATTTCAGGCAAGAAACATTCTCTCATTTTCTTTTCTGATGTAGAGAGGACAGAAGCTGAAATAATTATAAACAAATATGGATCAGTTCTGGAAGAGCCTGGTAATAACAATGTTTGGGAGGTAGAAGTTGAGGAGAATCTAATCTCTGAACTACTTGGAGAGGACTCTGTTAAATGGGTTCAAAGTAAGCCTCAGTTGATTACACATAATGATGGATCTAGAGCTGCAATTGGTGTTGACATTGTGCAGATAACACCATATGGATTGAATGGAACAGGAATTGTGGTAGCAGAGTGGGATCGTGGATGGGCAGAGGATACGCATGATGGGTTGGCTGACAGGGTAACCAGAGGTGATGCGCTCGGATGTGGAGCAGCTTCTGACACAGGAGTGTGCGGGGATATAGATCACTCTACACATGTGGCAGGAATTATGATGAGTAATGGTTCTGGTAGCAATGGTTTGTGGGGAATGGCTCCTAATGCAACCTTAATCACATATGAATGGCCTGACACGTATAATGAACTGATCAATGAAACAAACCAGTCTGTTTCAAATTACAGTTCTGTTGTTTCCCAGAATTCCTGGGGTTATAATGTTCATTCAGATTGTTCATACCTGGGTAATTATGACATATGGTCTGTGTATTATGATAATATTACAAGAGGCAATGATGTAGATAAGGCAGCACTGTTTGTGTTCTCTGCGGGAAATGAGAGATCATCGGGATCTGATGGATCAGGTGATTACTACTGCGGTGATCCTAGCAAAGGAAGTCATACATTCAACACAACAACAGGGCCTGGCGGGACAGCAAAAAACACAATATCAGTAGGCGCTGTTACAAAGGCTGAGGCAATGACGTCATTCTCCTCATGGGGACCAACAGATGACGGAAGGATAAAACCTGATGTCGTGGCTGCTGGACAGTCTGTGAACTCCACATTTACAGGTAACGTGTATGGAACTTCATCAGGAACATCAATGGCTGCCCCAGCTGTTTCAGGCTTGGTGGCATTGATATTTGAGGATTTTAGAAACTATCTTGGAATCCAGAATCCTTATCCATCAACTGTGAAGGCGCTGCTTATCCACACGGCTAAGGATCTCAATCATTCAGGTCCTGATTATACCACAGGCTGGGGCCTTGTTAATGCAACTGCTGCAATAGATAAGTTGAGAGAAGATGCAAATGGAACAGATGTTATTGTTGAAGGAAATGTATCAAATGGTGAGAATGATACATATTACATCTACACGCCTCCTGAACA
>JBDRNB010000054.1:0-8213 GCA_043811635.1 Candidatus Aenigmatarchaeota archaeon | reverse complement strand
TAGCTTTACAGAACCATCGTTTAGCCAGAACAAGATAGTAAGATTTGAAGGAGAAAATGAGAAGTTTCTTCTTGAAATTTCTGAATTGTTATCAGAGTTTGGAGTAAAAATAAACAAAATATATAGACAAAAGGGGGTAATAAATTCAAAGGGCGAAGAAACAAGAAAACTAGCTCTTAGAATATCTGCAAAAATGGACAACCTTATCAATTTATGGTCTAGAATAGGATACGAATACTGCAGAGAGCGAAAAGAAAGATCAATGTTGGCTGTTGCTTATCTGAAGAAAAAAAGACAATTACTACAAAGATCGAAGTATTTCATTGAAGATGCTATAAAGATGTCTACTCAAGGAATTCGGGTAGGTAAAATTTGTGATTTAGCAGAAGCGCAGGGACTGACCAAAACCATGGTCAAAGGCCAATTGTATGGAAAAAATAAATCCTTCAGAATATCATCTAATTTTCCAGTATTTGAAGAATTTGTAGCGTCTAATGGAATAAACAATTCAGAGTTTGTCAGAGATGAGATTGAAAGTATAGAGGAAATTCCTTATGATGATTATGTTTATGATTTTACAATGAATGATACAGATCATAATTTTATAGCTAATTGTATAGTATCCCATAATTGTGGTATGAGACTGATCACAACAAACCTCACATTTGACCAGGTGAAACCTAAACTAAGGGAATTGGTAGACCTATTTTTCAAGACAGTTCCTACAGGCGTAGGTGTGAAAGGCTTTGTGAGGGTAGAGAAGCCTCAATTCAGGGATGTCATGACTGATGGTGTCAAATGGTGCGTGGAAAACGGATATGGGTGGGAAGATGATATCAAGCACAGTGAGGCATATGGAAAGATAGACTGGGCTGACCCTGATAAGGTATCAGACAAGGCAGTCAAGAGGGGCATAAGCCAGCTTGGAACACTGGGTTCAGGAAATCATTATCTAGAGATTCAGGTAGCGCACGGACAGAACATATTTGATCTTGAGACAGCAAAGGCTTTTGGCATACACACGCCAGAACAGGTGGTTGTCATGGTACACTGCGGATCACGTGGGCTTGGCCACCAGATAGCAACTGATTATCTGCGCGTGTTTGATGGTGCAATGAAGAAGTATGGGATCAGTGTAAGAGACCGTGAGCTTTCATGCGCACCCTTCTCAAGCAAGGAGGGGCAGGACTATTACAAGGCAATGGCATGCGCTGCTAATATGGCGTTCGCAAACAGGCAGGTCATTACGCACAGGATAAGGGAAGGATTCTCCAAGGTGTTCCAGAAATCAGCTGAAGATCTTGAGATGAATCTTGTCTGGGACTGCTGCCACAACATAGCAAGAAGAGAGAAGTACAAGGTGGATGGGAAGGACAAATGGTTTTTGGTGCATAGAAAGGGAGCAACCAAGTCATTCGGCCCTGGCCATGAAGAGCTCCCGCCAGAATACTCAAAGCATGGCTCACCCATAATTATAGGCGGCTCCATGGAAACTGGTTCCTACCTGCTTGCGGGAACCAAGAAGGCAGAGGAAGAAACATTCGCCTCAACTGCGCATGGTTCAGGCAGGACCATGTCACGAACAAAGGCAAAGACATTGGTTCGCGGAGACGAGCTCCAGAAGGAAATGAACAAGAAAGGCATCTACGTCCGCGCTGTTTCCATGCCAGGCCTTGCAGAAGAAGCAGGTATGGCATACAAGAATATCACAGAGGTTATAGAGTCTGTGGAGAAAGCTGGGATATCAAGACCAATCGTTGGACTCAAACCAATTGGGAACATCAAAGGATAACTCAGTGATTTAAAACTTAATTCTAAACTTGAATATGGATGTTCCAATTGAAAGGCTGCGGGAGATAAGCAGAAACAGGCGACTTCAAATCTGGGACATGTTGTATGCTGCAGGTGGTTCAGGCCACTGGGGAGGAACTTCTTCTTGGGTTGACGCCTCAACAGGTTTTTGGAAAACTGACAGGGAATGGAAGGAGGGTAAATCAGGCATCCTCAGGTACAATCCTGAAGATCCTATTTGGCCAGAAAGGGATAGAGTTGTAATTTCTAAAGGTCATGGATATCTGCCGCAAGCTGTAGCCATGTCTGATATTGGATACATACCTGAAGAGGAGTTGCGTAAATTAAGAAAAGTTGATATGGATTCTCCTCCTGGTGAAACAAGATATCTGCAAGGTCATCCCAAGATCAGGCCAGAATGGGGAATAGAAGCTCCATCAGGAAGCCTGGGTGTTGGCCTTGCCCATGGAGTCTTCAGGGCTATTGCATTGAAGAAGAGGGGTATAGATAGCAAAGTTGTTGTTTTGCTTGGCGACGGTGAGATGCAGGAAGGGATTGTTTCAGAGGCTTTGAGGGAAATAGCATATCTAAAACTGAACAATATGATGATCGTACTTGATAATAATGAGATACAGAACGACACTTTTGTAAGAGAAAGATCATTCTATCCAACGAGGATAAAAGGAATGCTTGAGGATTATGGTTACAATGTAATAGGAGATGTCGTGCCTTTTGAAGAAAGAGATGGTTATCATGATGGGCATGATCATGAAAAAATTCATTATAGATTGAGTAAAGGCATGGATTCAGACAGGCCTGCATTCATAACCCTCAACACAGTCAAAGGGTATGGTATAAGTTTCACAGAGAACAATCCAGCCTGGCATGGCAAAGGGCCAAGCCCTGCAGACGAGACTCAATACATGGAAGGGAGAAGGCAGCTAGAAGAGGCGGCATGATATGGAATATAAATTCAGAGGTTTCGGTGATAAAGCATCAATGAGAGACTCCTTTATGGAGAATGTGCATTACATGATGCAAAATGATGATGACATGATTATCTTGGACACTGACCTTGGATCATCCATCAAAACAGAAGATCTTGCAAAAAGGTTTGGAAGATATACTGCTGATAATAATAAAGGCAGAGTCGTAAGCTGTGGCATATCTGAACAGCTGATGATGGCTGGGGCTGGCGGGCTGGCTGCAGAAGGTTACGAGGTATGGGCATCCACATTTGCGATGTTTGCACAAAGAGGAGGCGAGCCTTTTCTCCAGGGAGTTGCAATACCAGATTATAATGTGAAGCTTTGGTTAAGCCATTATGGGCTTGGTGTCGGAAAGGATGGATCAACTGCACAATCAATGTCTGACCTGGGTTTTTGGAGAAGCGTGCCAAATGTGAGAGGGATCATAACGCCAGCAGATGCTGAAGAGGCATTGCAAGCAGCACAATATATGCACGAGAATGAAGGGATATATATTGCCAGGCTTACAAGAAACAGTGTTCCTTCAATATTTGATAAGGAATATCGACTCAATGGAGAAGGTGTGATACTTCTTGATGAAAGCGGTAGTAAAGATAGGAGAGTAACCTTCATATCCAATGGTGAGATGACTCACCAGGCATTGCTTGCATCGATTCCAGATAATGGCCAGAAATACGAAACCTTATTAGAAAAGGGTTATGGTGTGAGGGTTGTGCACATGCCATTTTTCCCTGTTAACAGAAAAATCTTATTGGAAGCTTCAGAGAATTTTGATTACATAGTAACTGTAGAAGATCACTCTATTGATGGGGGCCTTGGTGATGCAGTTGGATCTGCAATGGCTGAACAGGGTTTCATAGAAGCAAGATTATGTAAGGTTGGATTGACGTCATTTGCAGAATCAGGTGAGCCTCAGGATTTGTATGAAAAATATGGATTGAGTGGAAAGAGACTTGCCACGTCAATCCCGAGCCTTTTTGTCTAGAGTTTTTGTATAAATTCTGTCAAGAGCCTCACGCCTGTGCCTGTTGCATCCTTTTGTATGTAATTGCGCGTCTTTTCGTACCATGCTGCACCAGCTATATCCAGATGCACCCAAGGTGTTTTCTCCACGAAGTTCTTCAGGAATGCAGCAGCTGTGATTGTTCCTGCGTAGCTTCCAAAGGATCCTCTGTAGCCAATATTTTTCAAGTCAGAGATATATCCTTTCATCTCCTCTTTATATTCGTCATATAAAGGAAGCCGCCACACCCTTTCAAAGGTCTTCTGCCCTGCTTTGAACATCAAGTCTGAATGCTTGTCGCTGTCTGAAACCATTCCTATCACAAACTCTCCAAAACAGACGAGAACCGCGCCTGTAAGTGTGGCCATGTCCACAATCAAGTCAGGCTTGTATATCTTCTCTCCATATGCCAAGGCATCAGCCATGGCTAGCCTGCCTTCTGCATCTGTGTTCTGAATCTCAACAGTCTTGCCTGAATATGACTTGATAATATCACCTGGCCTGTACGAATTCCTGCCTACCATGTTCTCGCATATGGGAAGAAGTCCTATCACATTCTTCTTCAGCTTCAGCTCCGCAACAGTCTTCATGATTGAGAGAACTGTGCAAGCGCCTCCCTTATCCATCTTCATATGCTCTATGTAGCCTGACGGCTTCAGGTTTATGCCGCCTGAATCGAAGGTTATGCCTTTTCCAACCAGACAGATGTTCCTTCTTGTTTTTCTGTCACCCCAATACTCAAGTATCACAAGTCGCGGAGGGTATATGCTGCCCTTACCTACGGCATGTATCAGGTTCAGACCCTTCCTCTGCAGATCCCTGTCAATCACAGTTATTTTCAGCCTCTCCTTTCTTGCAACCTCCCTTGCAACCTTTGTCAATTCAATCGGATTCATAGCGTCTGCAGGTGTATTTATCAGGTCGCGTGCAAACAATGTGTTCTCGCATATGATCTGCTTCTCACGCACAACTGCATCAAGCTTTTCATTTGTCAGGATGTGAACATCAAATATCTGATCCTTCTTTTTCTTGTATCTGGAGAATTTGTAATCAGTAAGTATGCAGCTCTCAACAACAGCACCGACGAAATCGCTTGATTTAAGCTTGCTTGTTGGAACAGTTGTAGAAAATGTTTTGTACTTGGACGAAAGCATCTCATTCACAACAACTGAATAAACCTTTCGGACAGCTTCCTCATCAAGCCTGCTCTGCTTTCCCAGGCCAACAAGAAGCGTTCTCTTATTGCCGGATCTCATCCACAGAGTCTTCTTGAACTTGCCTGTGAAGTCTCCAGAATCCGCTAGCCCCTTTATCTCCTTTTCATTTGATGCCCTGACAATTTCCTCTGTCATGGGAATTACTTCAGCATCAACCTTTCCAGGAGAAATCTTGATATGGAATTTCATAAATATCTGCTATATAATTGGCGCGCGGGTATAAAAGAATTCGCCTTATTTCCTGAGTAGGTAGATGCCTATGATTGTTATGATGATATTTACAATAGAGAATGGAATCATACTAACCACTACATTGGGACCTAAACTAGATGGAACAAAATATACTAACAAAAGTGGGATTATGATGATAAGTATCATACCCAGAATCTGATGTGTCTTGTTACCTTTTTCATCGATTATGAACAAGGATGCTAACAAGGCCATCATCAGGAAAACAAAGACTGCTATAACACTAACTACCATGCCTAGTTCTGCAGATACAGAAGGATTCATATTGGCTCCCATCAGCACAGTAAAAAATACGGCATTCAAAACGAGTACCAGACTTGCAATACATTTTTTCGAAGCCATGATTTTATTTTATTTCAAGAGTTTATAAGTTTTTTTCATCAGTAGAGCATCCTCTTCTATGTTCGGGCTCTCTGAGATTACGACGCCTGCTATCTTGAACTCCTTCCAGACTTTCATGAGATCCTTGTAGTTCATGTCTGATTGCTTCAGATTCAGGTGATTCCTCTCCCCCTTTTCTGAGTAAGCTATGCCTGAGACATGTATGTGCATGTTCTTCAGGCCTTCTTTTCCGTGAAACTTCTCAATTGTTTCAAGAACTTGCCTGAATTCCTCAGATGTGTTGAACTTGCCTCCTGATCTGGCATGCAGATGTGAGAAGTCCACACACGGCATCATACCATCTACCTCGGATGTGATCCTGGCAAGCTCGTCCAGGCTTCCAAATTGGGTTCCCTTGCCTGTGGTTTCAGGCCTGACCCAGATGTCTACTCCCTCTTGATTGAGCATCTTCATGATCTCCTGTAGCTCCTTTTTGATGTTTTCATACACCCTTTGGGCATCCATCTTCATGTAGAAGCCAGGATGAAAACACATACTGTACGCACCAGATTCATACGCTCTGCGCGCAGAGGCAAGTATTCGGTTCTTGCTTGCCTCAAGCTTCTTCTTATCAAGAGAATTCAGGTTTATGAAATAGGGAGCATGGCACGTGAGAATCACATTGCTTTCCTTAGCTGTCTTCTTCACTTCAGGAGCCTTCTCCTTTGAGATATTTATGCTGCGCACAAACTCAAGCTCCATTGCATCCAATCCAAGTTTTTTTACGTCCTGTATACCTTGAAGGGTATCCCCCTGCGTGGAAACAGGTATGCCAGCTGTCCCGAAATTCAGCTTGTTCATGAAAACATATTAATCCTGATACTTAAGAATAATTATGAAGTTAATCATACTCATTTTTGTCCTTGCCACGATCTTCGTCAGCGGCTGTGTCACAGAAACAACACCAGAGATAGATCAGATGTGCAGGAGCGAGTGCTTCAATGCAAAAGAGGCTGGAACTGACCTGAGTGCAGGGCCTTGCCTGTCTAGTCATGAAGACTGGGTATGCGATGTTGCGCATGACCCCAGGCAGGACGTGGATAACCTGCCTGAGAACCAGTGCCCCGAGTACGGAAAAACTGCAAGCCATTTCGTGGAAGTGGATCCTGAATGCAAGCTGATAAGGATAGTTTAGGTGATTATGAACTCAAATAAAGCCATAAGAAAAGAGCTGATTGCTGAGATATCCTTATTCGTAGTAGGAATCGCGGCCATAAGCCTCCTATACACAAATAATCTTCTTCTCTTCATAGTATTACTGACAGGCTGGTTGACTGGAATCAAGTTCTGGCACACTAAGCATGATGTGTACTTCTTTGTCTCAGGTGCCATCATAGGACCCATTTGCGAAATGGTTGCTATATATTTCGGCGCATGGCAATATGCAAACCCTACAGCCTTTGGCGTGCCAATCTGGCTCCCACTTGCATGGGGTATAATAATCCTTTTGATAAAAAGAGTCGCAGAAACGTTTGTAAGAATAGAGATGAAGTAACTAGTTCCCGTAGACCTCTTCCATGAATCTCCTGACAGCAGCCACCTTCTCCGCTACAAATTCATCATCATCCGCATAGCCATGACCATTTATGTCATACGCGAATGTTTCAACTATATCTTCATGCGCAAGATCTAATTTATGTCCTTTGTATTCAATAACTAATACGCTATCAGGGTGTGTACGCCTTGAGGCAGCCTTCCGACTTACAAATCCTACATATCTGTCACGAGAGGGGTCAATGGGAGGTACCTTAGAATCTATCTCTTCAAACTGCTTCACCAAAGCCAAGAAAGCCTGGTGTTCTCTCATTCCCTCACTTTCATAAACAGTTCCTGCGTCTGAATCTGGAGGCTGAACTTTTAATGTGAACACATGGCCAAGTTCATGCGCTAAGATGTCTTCATATTGGTTCAATTTTGTTTTTCTACTTCTCTCTATTTTCTGAGCATCTGACATCTTCACGATATCCATTTTTCCTTTATACCTTGGATCACTCACATTTACAAGTGCCAATCCTAGGAGTCCTTCAGGATCATCATCTTCTATGACCAAGTCCAATTTTTCAAAAGCAGATGGATATCTTTCAGCTACCCTTCTTACAAGACCTTCTATCTTATCTATCTCGAGGAGAGATAAAGCACCTATCAAATCTATGCCATATCTATTCTCAATTGTCAGATTCTTGCCCACGCTGTAAAAGCTGCTCCTCTCAACATCCACTCCTGTCGTGGAGTATGTATTTATGACTACTAGAGCTGGCAGTAAAATGCTCCAATTGAGTCTAGATAAATATCTCATACTAATGGTTGAAAAGAAAAAAATTTATAGGCGAATCTTCTCTTCAATCTCCTTGCTCATCCTGCTGTAGGTCTTCTTGAGGGATGCCTGCCTAAGGCTTGTGATCATCTCCCTCTCCTTGAAGAGTATCACGATCTCAGCGAGTTCGTGCCTCAATTTATCAACATCAATCGGCTTGTAAGAAGCCATAAGCTTGTCATGCGCATCATCCAGGTGTTCGAGGAATCTTTCCAGGCTTTCAGTAATCTCAAGGTCATGCTTCATAAGCTCCCTCATCATCTCATCCT
>JBDRNB010000053.1:0-9916 GCA_043811635.1 Candidatus Aenigmatarchaeota archaeon | reverse complement strand
CGCAGAAAAGGGAAACTACAAACACTTCATGTTCAAGGAGATAATGGAGCAGCCTGTTGCAATAAAAAACACACTGAACAACATGATAGACGGCTTCGATCTCAAGATAGACATCCTTGATGAAAAGACTATTGAGAATATCAATCGTGTTGTTATACTTGCATGCGGAACATCATGGCACGCAGCTCTTGTAGGAGAATACTTCATAGAGAAGTTGTCAGGCATACCAGTTGAGGTTGAGTATGCATCTGAATTTAGATACAAAGATCCCATCTTGAATGAAAAGACATTGTGCATAGCCATCTCGCAGAGCGGTGAGACAGCAGATACACTTGCAGCAATAAAGGAGGCTAAGAAAAGGGGCTCCAAGGTTATAGGCATAATCAATGTGAAAGGAAGCAGCATGTCGAGAGAATGTGATCACGTCATCTTCACAGAGGCAGGGCCTGAGATAGGTGTTGCGTCAACAAAGGCTTTCACCACTCAGCTAGCTGTTCTTTTCCTTTTCTCACTCTACTTAGGATCAAAGAGAGGATCATTGTCAAAGGAGAAGGTTAAGAAGCTGATTGAGGAAGTCAAGAAGATACCTGTGAAAATGGACCAGACGCTTGAATTGGACAGCTGGATAAAGGAGTGTTCAGAAAAATATTACTCAAAGAGCAATGCACTCTTCCTGGGAAGAGGTGTGAACTATCCCATAGCACTCGAAGGGGCACTGAAGCTGAAGGAGATAAGCTACATACATGCAGAAGGATATCCGGCAGCAGAGATGAAACACGGGCCCATAGCCCTGATAGACGAGAACATGCCTGTCGTATTCCTCGCCTTGAAGGACTCCTCTTATGAAAAGATACAGGGAAACATCCAGGAGGTCAAATCCAGAGGAGGAAAAATCATAGTTATTGCAACAGAGAGAGACACTGAAATGGAGAAGGTTGCAGATACAGTGATACCAATACCAGAAACAGCTGATCTTCTCGTCCCATTCCTCAGTGTGATACCTCTCCAACTGCTTGCATACCACATAGCAGACAAGAGAGGTTGTGATATAGACAAGCCACGAAACCTTGCAAAGAGTGTGACAGTGGAGTAATTATGGAATCAGTATTCAGACAAGCCACAGAAGCAGACAAGGAAGGAGTAGCAAATGTGCTGAAACAATCCTATAACATATCAAACATAGAGGAAGGAGTAGACGCATTCTTAGACGAGCTACAAAAGAAGTATCTCTTCGTCGTAGCAGAACTGGACGGCAAGATAATAGGAATCGCAAGTAGCGTAATCCACGGCCTTCCCAAACACGGGTTGGCAGAGCTGGACAGGATAGCTGTCCTTCCTGAGTTCAGAGGAACTGGCTTGTCCAAACCACTTTTTGATTTCCTCCTGGATGAAACAAAAAAGATATATGAAAAACGTAATCATAAAATAAGAAAGTTCTACCTACTCACCCACAAAGACAACATAAGAGCACATGAATTCTACAAAAAAATGGGTTTCACATACGAAACAAGCCTCAAGAAACACTACTACGGAAACCAGGATGAGTTTGTGTTCTCCATGTTTTTCTAGAAGAGATATGCGAATTCTTTGCATTAATTGAACTATCCACATTAACAATATATCCCTCTAACTTGACAATAAAAAACACGATCCGATATTGGTTTTACCGGATTGTGTATTTTTGTGGTTGGCGATTACATTTTACGAAAAGCCGCGAGTCCAATATCACTATAATTAATGCGTTGTGGGGATATAACTATACGAGGAGTGGTGGTTACGCAAAGAGTTGAATCCTCATTCGGAAATTGAGTTGAACTTCTCAGTTGTTTTTCTTTCATGAATTCAGGACCATTTCTCATGAATGATAGTAACAGAAAGTTCACTAACTCCACTACAGAAGGTATCCTGTAATCTTTTTCCATACATTGAACAAATCTCAGATTATTAAAATCTTTACCCACTGATGAGAGATGAGCCGGACCTTTATATGCCAGGTACCATCCAAACTTACAGGTTTCTTCTACAATCCAGGAGGATTTAAGATCATCTTCCTTAATTCCTGATACTGACATTATGTTCTTTCTGGAAAGCTCATATAACTTTTTAATGGTTATAGGTGTCGTTAATGCGAAATCGATCCCAATAAAAGCAAAATGTGTATCGTAGATCTTGCCCATACTTCCAATCTGACACGTTTCTCTTAACATGTCAATTGGTAGAGGAAATTTGTAGACTTGCTCTATTTGGCTTTGTGTAAAAAGCACACCAAAAAGCTGTTCCCATTCGTCAACACCAAATACGTTGTTTCCCATAACATCTCGGAGCTGGTCATGATGTTGAAAAACAAATCCTCCTCCTCTCATGAATCTCGAGACACGATCAAGAAAATCAGGTTCCTCATCAAGTCGGTGAATTACTTCACCTCCTGACTGTCCGAGTTCTTTCCACAGTTTTCCAGAGCCTGCCATAAACTTTCCGGTTGGTGTCTCCCAAACACTTTTAGCCCTTGAGTTTGGCATTTTATGCCTTTTTCTTTTGCCTTAGGCCATTCTATTATGACTTCCAGCGATTCCCCGATTCTGTCGGGTACAGTTCATAGAATTGACTGAAAAAACATCACCCAATACTGTCTTTTGTGTTCAGATGATGTTGGTTTCCTAGTTACAGTTGCTGATGATCTAAAACAGTTGGATTGTTTCAGACATGCCAGCGAGTTAATAGTGTAGCATGATGATTACAACTTAAAACTAAATTTTAAAAACCTATTTAGCCTGTCTTGGGACTTTCCTCACCCTGGAAACGAATGCACCGCGGGTCTTGCCTGGAATGATACGGATCCCGAACTCGGATTGTTTCACGTCCAGATCAAGCCTGATTTCTGGCAGATCCAGGACAGCGTCCGGATGCTTCTTCAGAAACCTGGAAACAACGCCTTCATTCTCATATTTATTCAGGGTGCATGTGGAGTAGACAAGCAGGCCGCCAGGCTTCAGGAGATCAAAACCCCTTTTCAGAAGACCGTACTGAACTTTCACCCGCCTCTTCACACGCGAATTGCTCTCATGTGAAACATCTGTGAACTTGGACACAACACCTTCACCAGAGCATGGAACATCAACCAGCACCTTGTCGAACTGACCTGATCTGAATCTTCTTCCATCCATGTGATATGTATTTGCTTGTATCCCATGCAACTTGAAATATTTCAGCATCTTGGTGTACCTCTTCCTGCTCGAGTCCACACATGTAAGTTCCAGTTCCCCTCCGACCAGATCATATGCAAGTGCAGATTTCAGGCCTGGAGCTGCGCACAGATCCAAAAGTGAGTCTTTTTTCCGGACTTCAAGAGAGAAGACGGGCACGAATGAGGACAAGTCCTGAACATGACACATATCTCCACAATCACCTACCTGCGGATCTGATGAAACAAACACATCCTTCAAGCCTTTCACCTGTGTAAGCTTCACGCCAAGTTTCTGCTGAACTCCTTCTTGAGTCTTCCCTGAAACAATCCTTACATACTTGGGAGGCAGCTTCTTGTATATATCCAGACTCAGGCCCACCTCTTCAAGCCTTTTCTTAATGTCTTGCAAGTTCTTGTCCATATAATTTCATGAGAAAGGTTATTATTAAACTTGAATCAAAACATACTCATATGACAATCAATCTTCCAGTGAAGGTAGTGATAGACACAAACCTAATAATAGCAGGGCGCTACAATCCCAAGAGCGCGTCAAACAAGATCATAGATTTGTGTATAGAACAGAAACTGATTGCAATCTACTCTGAAAAAACACGGAACGAAAACATACACATATTACAAAAGGTAAGGCCCTCTGCAGAGTATATGCAAAAGATTGGAATCTTCTTCTCAAAGGCCTTCTACATACCTGATCCCCATACAAGAATAAACATATGTTCTGATCATTCTGACAACAAGTATTTTGAAACAGCAGTAGACGGAGGCGCACAGTTTATAATATCAAATGACAGGCATCTTCTTGAGCATAACGGATATTACGGAATACAAGTACTGAGGCCAAGAGAGTTCTTAAATAAGATGCTTGATTAAATACCTAATATTAATATAGCTATCAGTCAATTATTAGTAATATCTTTCAGGGGTGCAGGAATTGGATAAATCAGATGATAACCATGAGAAGAGGGAAAGGAAAATACTAATCCTGTCATCCATATTCATAGCAGCCCTAATAACAGCAAACCTTCTCGGCGGCAAGCTGATTAATATATTAGGAATAACTGTTTCAGTCGGAATCTTCATGTATCCCATCACATTCGTGGTGACAGACATACTAGAAGAGGTTGAGGGAAAAAAGAGGGTTAAAGGCCTTGTATATGCAGGTTTCATAGCCCTTGTATTCACATTATTTTTCGTGTACATCTCAAGGCTAATACCACCTGATCCAGTCTACCTAAATAACGAGATGTACCTCGAGGTATTCAACAACTCCATGAGGGTCATAATAGCAAGCATAGTAGCCTTCTCGATATCACAGCTTCATGACATCTGGGCATTCAATAAATGGAAGAAGAAGACAAAGGGCAAATACCTTTGGTTGAGAAACAACGCATCCACCATAGTCAGCCAGCTAATCGATTCAACTATATTCATGTTCATAGCCTTCTACATGGTGAATCCAAACCTCACGACATTCAAGATAATAGAGATGATTATACCATACTGGTTGCTGAAAGTATCCATAGCATTCATAGACACACCATTTGTATACGCAGGTGTCAAGTGGTTGAGAAGAAAATAAATTATTCAATTCTATAAATCCCTGACACCGTCTTTGACAACCTTGAAGACAGCCTCGCCTTCTGGAAGTGATGGAGAGTCAATTAATTTTACAATCCTTTTCTCTGCCTTGCTTTTCCTCAGATATAGTCTGAATGTTGCCTGATGGCCAAGTATGTGGCCTCCAATTGGTGCTGTGGGATCTCCGAAAAGAACATCAGGACGTGACATGACCTGATTAGTCACGTAGATGGCAAGATCATGCACATCTGCAATCTTCTGAAGCTTGTGAAGATGCCTGTTAAGTTTCTGCTGCCTGTTCGCAAGCGTTCCACGACCTGTGTAGTCGCTCCTGAACGTTGATGTAAGAGAGTCAACAATTATGATCTTTACGTTCTTTTGTTCCTTCAATAGCTCTTCAACCTTGTCTACCAACAGCATCTGATGGTCTGAGTTGTAGGCTCTTGCAGCAAACACATTATCCATCGCCTTCTTTGGATCCAATCCATATGCTTCAGCCATGTCCTTCAGTCTCTCAGGCCTAAACGTCTGCTCTGTATCTATGAAAACAGCCTTGCCCCCTACACCACCCTTCTCCTTGGGTAGCTGTACTGTGATTGCAAGCTGGTGTGCAAGCTGTGACTTGCCAGAACCGAATGCGCCATGCGCTTCTGTGATTGCCTGTGTCTCAATCCCGCCGCCAAGCAGGTCATCCAAAGCCTTAGAACCTGTGGTAATTCTTGTTATGGCCTCACGCTTCTTCATAACATCTGTTGCTTTTTCGAAACCCATCTTGAGCTTACTACGAGCTGCGGCAATTATCTTTCCAGCTGTTTCTCCACCTACATCTGCCGCAGTTGATAATTCACCTGCAGAAGTGGCAGCTATACTCATCAAATCTTCGTAACCTGATTCCTTTAGTTTTTCCGCAATTTTCTTTCCTACTCCAGGTAATTCTTCAATATCTTTTGTCATACAAATCGTGCTTAATTTTTGTTCTCATCCTTTAAATCCTTGATAATATTTTGGATCTCCGCTTTCACATCAACATCCCTCAAGTCATTCACAACCATTTCATTCCTCTCTGTGAAGCTGTTTTGTTTCACAGCGCCTGTGAATATGAATTCCTTTCCCAGGCTTGCCACATCTTCGTATATACTCAGCGAGTCCTTTAGCTTTGCAACCTCGCCAGCCTTTTTGCCTATCAGCTTTTCAGCTGTTTCACCAAAAAACACAACACGTATATTTCCAAAGCCGTCGTCTATTATGCCTGACAATACCAGTCTGTAATCAGGCTCTACATTTCCATGCTCTGCACATACCCAATTTTCACCCTCTGCTGCTACCCTTTTACCGCATGTGGTACATACCTCGTAGTAAGGTGTCCTGCTAAACAACTGAACCAGGCATGCACGAAGTTGCTGATAATCACCAACCTTCAGTTTTGAAATAGGGGCTGTCTTCACATCCCTCTTTCCAAAGTCAGGGAATGTTTCATTTGTAACTTCTATATCATCATCCACCTTCTCTATCTTGCCTCTCCCAATCATGACATTTGGATTCCCTAGATTATCAGCTCTCACATATGCACCTGTGATCTTTATCACATCCTCTTCCTTCACCTTGCTTTCTTTAACAATATCAGTTTCCTCATTCCACAGAGTGAGCCTGATTCTTCCAGTGTCATCTGCAAGCAATATATTTTGCACCAAGCCTTTCTTTCCTTTCTTGTCAAATTCCCTGGGTTCATTTATCTTCATGACCTTTGCAGTCACATCCACAGATTTCAGGCCGGTAACTATGTTCTTAATCTTCAGGTCTTTGTTTGTCTCTTTAAGCAAGCTGACACCAAGCTCCCTTCCTATTATGTATGCAGCCCCTTCTTCAGAGATAAGGCCAGAGAGCTCAAGCTGCTTCTCTTCAATCATGGTTTTTATTTCGTCCACGCTTTGTTTGCTTTCCTTGCTTATGGTTTCTATCAAATTCTCAACAGAAGTCATGAAATATAATTGGAAAAAAGATTTAAATAGGTCAGTTAATTGAAAGGAACACAGAATTACAATATAGTGGTGACTTATACACTTTTATTTCTTTGTATCATATACAACACACCTGAGGGCCCAGTATGGTGAAAAAAGATAAAATTATAGTGCTTAGTATAGATAGGGATGATGATATAGGTAGAAAAACCTCTTTCAGTGGACCGATAGTGGGAAAGGCTAATGTTCTCAAGTGTGCAACAGAATTCGCGCTTTCTGATCCAGAAGATTCTGATGTAAATGGATTGTTTCAGGCCATCAGAGTGTACGAAGAAGTGAGAAACAAACATGAAGCACAGATAGCAGCCTTGACAGGCAATATAAATGTGGGTGTAGAGTCTGACAAAAGGATAGCGAAGCAGCTCGATACAGTTCTGAAGAGGTTTGACGCGGATTATGCCATAATCGTGACAGATGGCGCAGAGGATGAGCACATACTTCCCATAATTCAATCCAAGGTTCCCATTCTCTCTGTTAAGAGGATCATAGTGAAACAATCTGAGAAGCTGGAATCTACGTATTATCAGGTGAAGGACTTCATAAATGAGTCCCTTGAAAACCCAAAGTTTGCAAGGATTGTATTTGGTTTACCTGCAATCATTCTCATACTTCTAGGCATATTCGGGATTGAAGGATTCCGGGTAGTTATAGGTGTGCTTGGTGCATACCTTTTTATAAAGGGATTCAAGCTGGAGGGCTACATATCACGAGGATGGAACGAGCTGCATTCCTCTTTCACACGTAGAAGGCTTAGCTTCTTCTTCTACCTGTTCATGATTGTATTCTTTGCCCTAGGTACTTTCAGGGGAATCACAGTAGCGCCTAACTACCTTGATTTTGGCCTATTTGAGATAGCTGCAAGCTACCTGTCAGCATCCATATACTTCTATTTCATATCAGGCATAGCTTTGTGGATGGCAAGAAACGTCACTTTTAGGAAGAGAAGCCCCTCACGCGTAGCTGCAATCCCAATATTCGGCCTTGCAATCGCCATTGTTGTATTCAATTCATCCGAGCTTATAATACGGCCTGACTACCCTATAATCGACTTCATCTACTCTACTGTGTTTGCATTCATCATACTGTTTGCTGCACTGATCATAGAGTGGAAGGCCTAAACCTCACCTTGGTTTTCATGCCTCACTCATTCTTAGCTTCATTTGTTCTTACCTCACCCATTCTTACCTCACCTTGGTTTTCATACCTCACCCTGTTTTCCATACCCCACTCCAAACCCTTAATTCTCTTGACAATCCAAATTAACTCTCACTTTTGGAACAAATCAAATCAAGTGTTTAAAATATATATTAGAAAACATATTTTATAAAAAGGATATTAAATTATAATCTACTTAAACTAACTAATATAAAGTATATTTTATAACACTGTTTTTTTAAAGGATACATAGATTTATATAGAATGAAGTTAACAATATTCTGTTTGTAAGCTGAGGATTTGTGAGATATGACAGAAAACAAGATGCTAGTTGAGATGTTTCTCAGAGAGAAACCAGCTAAGATACTGCTTGGTCTCAAGACATCCAAGGGGTTTGTGTATGCAACCCTATTATCAAAAGAGGCCAATTGCACTTATTCTCATACCATCAAGATACTTAATCTGTTCAGGGATCTGGGCATAGTGAGGTTTGAAAAGAGCGGACGAATAAAGAAGGTGGCACTCACGGATGATGGTTGGGATATCGCTCACAACCTGGAGGCAATGATCAAGAAGTTCATGCAGATGGAAGAAGGGGTAAAGTCACCAAAGGATAAGGAAAAGAAAAAGTCAAACAAAAAGTAAACCTTTTATAAAAAGGTTTAATCCAAAAGTATAAAGTGAGAGTAAAAAACGGACTAGAGGTGTATAATGGATGAGCCTTTCATTTTCAAGATACTGAAAAAGGAAAACCTGTTTCTTTTGATATCGGTTGTAGTATTCATATCAGCCTTTACACAAACAATAGTCAACGTAAATGTCGCAGTAGACCACTTCTTGGTAGGCCTGATCTTTCTCATAGGCTCTTTCGCAGTCCGCTCAGCCAAGGAGACGGATGAAGAAGTCAGACGCTTCCAGAGAAAAAGGCCCATAGAGTACTAGGGCCACTGGCTCTAAAGTGAGACTTAGGTTCGGACCTATTGAAAATCAATGCCCTCCGCAGCACTTCTTATATTTCACACCACTACCACAAAGACATGGTTCATTCCTACCTATTTTTTCCCCTCGTCTACGTATGGTTTTAGTTGGACCTGGATTTGACATATCACTTAATTCCATTATAGAACCAGCATCATGGGAGTCTTCATATTTTAGCTCCACTGTAGCATAATCAGGCTCTTCTATACCAAACAATTCCATATATCTCTCTAATATATTATTCATGCGCAGGTTATGCACAACTAATTTCATAGCTTGAGGTGTGTTCATGTATCTCATTCTTCGTCTTAATTCTTCTTCCATTTCTGCCCGATTTCTACCTTTGAGTGGCTGCATGCGGTTATGCAACAGATTTCCAGTTACCTTTATCTCCAGGGTCGCCAAACTACAAAGATCTCTCAATTCTTGTTCTCTTTGTGCTGTTAGAAAAACATTCTGCATGCAATCAAGAGACTTCCAAAACTTCTCTGTTGCTTCAGTATCTCCTATTCCGGTATTATCTTCTATGAGCATACCTTCTGGATAGTGCCTGCAAGCAACATATTGATGTGTATCATGGACTGTACACCTCTCTCCTTTCACATCGAGGTTTACACAAGGAATCTTAGATCTTGGAAAGGGCATAACCCATGTGCTATCCACTACATCAGGCATGTACATCCATCCATCACAACGGTCTTCATACGCTTCAAATAAAGTCATTCTTCTCCCTTCAACTTCTTGTGCATAGACACATGCCCTGTAAAGATCACCAAGAGTTACAGGGATCTGCATATCTGGAGCGCTACAGCACTCAATACAATCTCCAACCTTGCATTCAAATGTTTTATACAGTCCTGACATGAATAATCTTTAATGGAAAATATTAAATAGGTGGAAACATGAATTTACCCATATTTTCTTCCAGTAGGGTACCTTTCTGATCCAAACTACCCAAAATCCCATATTTTGATAATAAAATAGG
>JBDRNB010000052.1:0-3422 GCA_043811635.1 Candidatus Aenigmatarchaeota archaeon | reverse complement strand
ATACATGTTTGTTGCATTGGGCTTCACTCCCGAACACGCAGACATGTAATCGCAGATCTCAATTGTGTGGTTGTAGACATAGTATGTAATGGAGTTGTTTATGGAATCGTAATCTCCATTTACAGTGTAGTTTCTTAGTTCCCCGCGGTCATCCAAACCCCTGAGCAGCTTGTATCCTGTCAGGCTTACATCCTCCTGCGGAGCAATTACTATGTTGCTTTTTATGACTAGGAGAAACGTGAGTATAAGTAGTATTGAAAGAATAGCCTCCACAGTGTACCAGAATCCTCTCATGATTATAGTATGGGATCCTGGAATAAAAAAGATCGATTAATTAAGTCTTGCCGCGAAATATATATCAGGTGTTATATGGACTTCAAGTCTGTTTTTTCACATGTTGGGACAATGCTTGAGATACTTGGAATACTTTCACTTGTTCCTATATTTGTTTCATGGGCATTTGGTGAGAATGTTTATATCCCGTTCTTTGTGACAGCTGTCATCTCTTTTGGCCTGGGATCTGTCCTGGACAAGCGTTTTCAGAAATCTGATCTGGACCTGGGCTCTGCAATGGGTGTTGCAAGCATAAGCTTCATACTTATCTCAGTCATAGGCGCTATACCTTATCTTGCATATGCGACTCCTATAGATGCTATATTTGAGTCAACCTCGGGATTCACAACAACGAGCCTGAGCGTATTTCAGCCTGAGTCTCTTCCATACTCGCTTGTCTTCTGGAGGGCTTTCACGCAGTGGATTGGTGGGATAGGCATACTTCTGATATTCCTCCTGCTTGTAGGATCTCCGGGTACAGCTTCCTATTACTTGTACAAGGCCGAGGCGAAGGAAGAGAGGATAGAGGCTAGTGTGCAACATACTGTGAAGAAGACGTTCAAGATTTATGGACTCTACACAATCATAGGTATCATACTCTTGTATGCAGTTGGAATGCCGATATTTGATTCTGTGGCAAACACGTTCTCAGCCATTTCCACAGGTGGGTTTAGCCCTATGAATGACTCGATTGCTGGGTACAATAATCCTGCTGCAGAGTTTGTGATAGTGCTGCTCATGATTGTTGGCGCGACCTCATTCTTCATCCACAACAAGCTACTCCGGCGTGAGCTGATGTATTATACGCGGAACCTTGAGACACGCATATTCTGGGCGCTAATAGCCATATTTGCAATCCTGCTTTCCGTATCCTTCCTTGGCCTTGACCAGCCATTCAGGCATGGATTATTCTTTGCATTCTCTGCACTCACAACAACAGGATTTACAACAACCACTCAGCTGCCCGGAGTCTCGCAGTTGCTGATTATAATACTGATGATTATTGGTGGTTATGCTGGCTCCACTGCAGGCGGGTTGAAGTTGATCAGGTTTGGTGTGATAGGAAAGTCATTCACATGGCTTGGAAAGAAGATTTCATATCCACAAGAAGCTGTGGTTCCATTCAAGATCAAGAACAAGCTGTTCAAGGATTATGAACTGACTATTATCTCCCTGTTCGTTTCTGTATATGTTGTGATACTGATTACGAGCGCTGTGATTATCAGCTTCCTTGGATATTCCCCTTTTGATGCCTTCTTTGAGGTCACTTCTGCACAGGGTAATGTAGGCATATCTGTCATTCCTCTGGCTGACATGCATTGGGTTGGCAAGTTTGTCCTTATTGTGAACATGCTTCTTGGAAGGCTTGAGATATTCCCGTTCCTGGTGCTGATATATGCGATATATAGGAAGCAGATAAAACATACGCATTTCTAGATTTTCTTGTGCTTCCCGTAGCGATGATAATATATATGGGATGCAAAATGTCTGAATCTTTCAAGTGCCTTATACTCTGTAGATTCTTCTTCAAAATGGTTTTTGAAATTTAAGAAATCCAGAATCTCATTTTCTCCTTCAAAAGGTTTTCTACTTACAATAGACTGGAATCTCATAGCCAAGGTTTCTCCAATATCTATATAACCTGTGCCAGCCTCATTTTTTATTTTTAATTTTCTGATGTATCCAGGCAATCCCTCTTTCCTCATTGCAGGAAGTATTTCATACTCACTTTCAAAATCTGGAATGTCTGTGCAAAGAATTGCTGGGCAAAAATCTCCTTCAAACTTTATTCTTTTGTAAGGTTTTCTGGTTTTCTCCAGAAGTAGTTCAGATGATGCAACATTATGGCCTGATTCAGGGACATGACCCGCAAAGGGTTTTGATGATGGAAAATATCCTCTTCCTTTCATGGCTTTGAAAAGTTCTGGATTCACTTCTTTTAGTTCATCTGCTGTCAGGCCATCTGGCTTTCTCTCTTTCTTGCTTATGTTTTTATACATTCTTTCAATGTTTTGTATCGATTCTCCATCATAAAAGTTATCTGGCATAGTATCACAATTGATAGGGTAATAATAAATTTTATAAACACATAATACTCGTATGGTAGTGGAAATCTACAGGAGCCTTTTTGAAAAGTTTGGAAAGCAGCATTGGTGGCCTGTATCTTCAGAGAATGAGCAGTTTGAGGTGATCATAGGCGCCATACTCACTCAGAACACTTCGTGGAAGAACGTGGAGAAGGCGATCGAAAACTTGAAACAATCCGGCCTGATAGATGTGGAGAAGATGGGGAAGGTTAAGACAAGCAGGCTTGCTCAGCTGATCAGGCCTTCAGGCTATTTCAACCAGAAGGCCGAGAGATTGAAGATCATGGCTCGTTTTTTGTCCGAAAACGATATCTCACTTTTAGGCGTGGAAGAGATGCGGGAGAAACTCCTGTGCATCAAAGGTGTCGGGCCTGAGACTGCAGACTCCATAATTCTGTACGCATACAACAAGCCAAGCTTTGTTGTGGACATGTATACAAGAAGATTATTTTCGAGACTTGGACTTGTGGACAAAACTGCGAGTTATGACGAAGTGAAACAATTCTTTGAAACAAAACTGAAAAAGGACACAAAACTTTTTCAGGAATATCACGCATTGATTGTTGAACATGCGAAACAGTTCTGCAAGAAAAAACCCAGTTGTGAAAACTGTCCGCTGGAAAAAGGATGTAAGAAGTTGATTTGAGCTATTTCCTCAACTCAAATCTAAGCAATGCTCCTATTCCGCCTAAGCCAAGCAGCTTCTCGCTTGATTCATGATCTGCTGAGACGATCACTATTCTGGCAGAGACCTTCTCTGCCTCAAGCATGATCTCGTCGAAGTCATTAAGTTTCTCCTGTGATACAAGGAGTGTTTCAACTGCTCCCATGTGGATTGCTCCAAGTGTGTCTTCCTTGCCGTAGACTGCGAGTTTTCCCTGTTTCATGCGCTTCAGCAACTCTTCCACAAGCCCTGTTTCTTCTGCGACCCGCGTCTGCTTGAGGATCTTGTTTAGGGAGGTCTTGATCACTTCCTGCGCACCTGCCTTGCCTGTGTATGAA
>JBDRNB010000051.1:0-3721 GCA_043811635.1 Candidatus Aenigmatarchaeota archaeon | reverse complement strand
GTCTTTTTGCTTTTCTTAACAGTCTTTTTTTTCTTTCTAACCATATTAATCACCTTATTGTATGCCGTGTATTGGTTTTTGTTTGAAAGTTACTTAACTGGTATATAAAGCTATCGTTTTTTGCGCCTCTTTATAGTGTTTTTTGTTATTTTTTACGCGAAAAAAAATTTAATAAAATTATTTTCAAAAAGTTCTTTTATACTATATATACAATATATCAGTATGTGCCTTGTAGTTCCAGGAAAGGTTGTGGAAGTGAGAGGAAGTATGTGTACTGCAGATTTTGCAGGTGAGAAAAAAGATGTTAGTCTTCAGTTCGTTGATGCAAAACAGGGTGATTACATAATATGCGCAGGTGATGTTGCGACTGACAAGATACCTGAATGGAGAGCAAAGGAGATGCTGGAGATATTCAATGCAGATAATAAATAAAATCCTGTTTCTGAAATACGCAATTCCATGCTCATCAACACTTGTGAAAAGGGGATGGATAACACAGGAAAGAGTTGACAGGATGTATGAGCTCCTCAAGAAGGGTGAAGTGGAGGAAAGACTTGAGGACATATACCTTGTTGCAACATCTGGGTGCAAGCTGATTGCACTCAAGTCAGGAAGAGATATAACAGATGATGTGATAAGAGAATATTTCCTGGATTCTCATGACGAGGTGATAGACAAGAGATTCAAGGAGATGGGTGATTTTGATCCTGAAGAATGTAGAACACACCCAGCTAAGGTTTTGTCTGTTGAAAAGGAGGTAGAAGTTCTGACTCCAAAGGGTGTCAGAAAGATTACAAACACATTTGAGCATGACCTGAGGCCTGGAGATTATGTGGTAATTCATTATGATTTTATAATAGAAAGGCTGTCAAAGGAAAAGGCAAAGAATTTATGGATTAAAAAGGAAAAGTATATCAAATCTGGGTTCAGAAGCTTTGAGTGATATTGTGAAAAGGAACAAGGAATTTTATGGGACATTGCTTGCAGTTTGCACAGCAATAATAAGCGGTGTTGCTATTTTTGCAAACAAGATATTCATTGTCGACATGGATCCAACGATATTCACTGCTGTGAGAGCTATTTTTATAGGCATCATATTCTTTGTTATTTCTTCGGTCCAGGTGAAATTTGATTACAAGAAGTTCAAGAAGATTCCATGGAAGTATTTGCTTGTGATAGGCATCATAGGCGGTGGTGTGGCTTTCTTGATGTTCTTCACAGGACTGAAATTCACAACAGGTGGCAGAGCAGCTTTCTTACATAAGACACTGCCTCTTTACACGACCCTGCTTGCATTTGTCTTCCTCAAGGAGAGGATCACACAGAAGCAGTTAACAGCATTGATATTCATGTTCATAGGAACCATAGTTTTGTATTCTGCAGTAATTACGCCAACAGAAATGTGGCTGAATCCAGGTCTTGGTGACCTGCTTATAATAGGCGCGACAATATTCTGGGGAATAGAAAACGTTGTTGCGAAAAAAGCCATGATGCTCAAGGAATCAAATCTTGTTGTTGGATTTGGTAGGATGTTCTTCGGCGCTTTGATTTTGTTTGGAGTTGTCCTGCTTACAGGAAAGCTTGATCTCCTTTTCACACTTCAGCCACACCAGACAGCTAATCTTCTGATATCAACAGCCATACTTTTCGGTTTCGTGCTCACATACTACTGGAGCCTGAAGTACATAAATGTGTCAAAGGCATCTTCCATACTCCTGCTTGCACCTGTAATCACACTGCTGCTCGGAGTCGGATTCCTCGGGGAGCCAGCACCAGCTGTACAGCTTGCAGGCTCTGCTATCATCCTGATAGGAGCTTATCTGATACTTGGAGTGAAGAGCGAGCATAGATTTGGTTTTGGCTTGAAGAAGAAGGAATTCAGGCTCGAGAAAGAGATTTAGGTATGAAGATATTTGTTTTCGGCAATCCGCTTGTGGATCAAGACAGCCTTCCACTTAAACTTATCACGCATCTGCAGGAAAGTTTTCCAGAAATAATTTTTGTGGAGCTTGATCCCCAGGAGAATCTGGAGGATATAGGAGGGAGTCCTGTGATACTTGACACAGTTTTTGGGATAAAAGAGGTCAAGGTAATAGAGGATATAGACAAGCTGGAGGACTCGCCAAGATTCTCTATGCATGATTTTGATCTGGGAACACACCTCAAGCTTCTCCGAAAGATGGGCAAAATCGACTCTGTGAAGATCATAGGCGTGCCGCCTGAGCTGTCTGAAGAAGAAGCATTGGGGCAAATATACACAATATTGAAGGATATTTTTAATATTGGCAAATCATAAAAACCGCTACTCCAAGCCTCTAATATGGAGAAATATAACACTACATTACCTTTGAATAATGGCGGTGTAACAGGAGCTACATCTCTTCTTAGGCGTTATGCAGATCAACACCATCTTGAGTTGGATGAGACAAGTTGGTGTTTTTTTGATGGCGACCCCACACCTTGTGGAACATTGCACGACTACCAGATGAGACAAGGTGGTAGAAGAGTAATGTCTCTAACAGTGGAACAAAGAGACAATCCTCAAACACATAGGAACAATGGAGCAGGCACAGTCTACATCAGATGTATGGATGACAGAGTGGCAGGTCTGTATGACAGCATGACACGTCTGTTCGAGGATTTAACGCCTGCAGAATGTTAAGGTTGGAAAAAAGAGAATCAATGGATTATGATAGTTTCCATACTATTCCTTGATCTAGGCTTTGGATTCTCGTCTGGGTAGCCGAGTGTGATGGCATATGGGGTCATGTAGTCTTTGGGTATATTTAGGACATCCTTGACTTTCTCCTTTTCCATCCAGCCTATGAAGCATGTTCCTAATCCAAGTTCTGCTGCTCTTAAAACAAGAGATGAAGATGCTATTGAAATATCTATCAAGGAATAGTGCTGTTTCTTATGATCCTTCCATTCATTCAGTTCTTTGTACGCATCAGGATCTGCACAGCAGATGATTATTACAGGTGCTGTGTAAACAAAGTCTTGGTGGAATATTTTATTTTTTCTCAGTTTTTCTTTTGTTTCAGGATCTGCCACAACAAAGAATTTCCAGGGCTGTGCATTATGTGCGGAAGGAGAAAGACGAGCAGCGTCTAACACTCCCTTAATCAATTCATCAGGAACCTCTTTCTTCTGGTATTTTCTGATGCTTCTTCTTTTCTGGATTGCTTCCTTGACGTCCATTATTTCTCGTCCCATTTGACCTTCAAGAAATGGGCTGCGCAGGACATGCATGGATCATATGCACGGATTAGTTTTTCTAGTTCGTACTCCACATGTGATCTATGTTTGTCAAGAATGGATTCCACCAGGTTCTTGACATCCCTACCCATCATCAGCTGGTTTTGAGCTGTTGGTATCACAAGGTTGCCGTAGCCTATGGTGCCATCAGACTTCATGGAGATCATGTAATACAGGGTTCCTCTTGGAGCTTCTATCACACCTACGCCAGATGTTATCTTGTGTTTTAGTTCAGGTATATGTTCTGTCTTTAGTTCTGCTGTCTCTATCAGTTCAATTGATCTGTCTATGCAGTGGAGTATCTCAATTGCCTGTGCAAGATTGTTGTGGAACACATTATTGCTTGGGAATATTTTCAATACGTTTGCAAGATCCCTCTTTGTGTCCTTATGTAAGGATGACTTGTTCAGGTTCATACGAGACAGGGCGCCTACCATATATGGCTGGCCCTCGAATTCGAAAC
>JBDRNB010000050.1:0-6201 GCA_043811635.1 Candidatus Aenigmatarchaeota archaeon | reverse complement strand
GGTGGTTTGTGGTTGATTTGCGTATGCAAACTCATTTGAGTCTCGAATCAGATAATTTATCAGATTCAGTTGGATTTCTTAACGTGTGTAAACATGATAGGATGTTACTGTTGGGTAATGACTTGATTTTAAGATTTATATACTATATATGTATTAAAATAATAAATTTTTTTCTTTTTATCCCGTTTAATTGATATATGCAAGAGGATGTGCTGAGTGCACGCACATCCATGTTTCCGGATCCTGATACTAACTACGATGTAGCGTTGATCCTGGCGGTTGATCACCTAGTCTTGCCTGTCTTGACCGCTGCATTTTCTTGTACTCCAGATGGCACGATTTGCATCTTTTGGGGTCTTCTGTGTACCCTCTCTCAGCAAAGTACTCCTGTGCTGCTCCTGTGAAGACAAATTCTTCATCACAGTCGCTGCAGATCAGAACCCGTGGTCCAAACCCGTTTTCCATAACGAACCCCTCTCGTAGCGAGATGTAAAAGTTGTTGGTGTGTAATTTCTGGCGTGTTCAGTTTGATGTGACCTTTTTGACTATTATCACCTCCAACACAGCTAATGGTTTTCCTCAAAGAGGATGACCTGCTTTCTCTTTGGGTCTAATTCTAATTCTGAATGTCCTATTCTCTACGGCTTTCTCTATTGGATTCCGCAGCTGTGGACCTATCGAACTTTTCCTCATATAGAATGGAACATAGGTCCGCCTGCGATTACATACGCGTTTTGTCTGTGGTTTGACACCCCATCGCATCCATGCCTCCTTCTTCACCTAAGACAACAAAAGTCTAGGATTAGGTATGATTTTTTGTGAGTAAAATGCAATCAGTCTCGTATTACTTGTAATCAGGTGAATCTTCTATTGTGGATGTTCTACACCAAAAGATTCGAGAATGTCAATCCATTTGGATTGTTATCTAGATTAGTCTCCCATAATCCAGATGCTAAAGGTTGATATTTTTTATAAAGAATATGAATGTCTCTAGTAAATTTCATATAACCCCTCTTACACTATAATATTGGTTAAAAAACTTAAAAAAGGTTTGAAGGCTGAGAGCTCAAAGCCCTGCAGCCTTTTTTAGTTCTTCAGCCTTGTCTGTCTTTTCCCATGTGAAATCTGGGTCATTCCTGCCAAAATGGCCGTATGCTGCTGTTTTTGCAAATATTGGCCTTTTCAGCTGTAGTTTATCTATTATATCCTTTGGCTTGAAGCTGAAGTGCTGTCTGATCAGTTCCTCTATCTTCTCCTCTGGTATCTTGTTTGTTCCCTTTGTGCTCACGAGGATGGAAACAGGCTCAGCAACACCTATAGCGTATGCCACCTGGATTTCACACCTATCAGCAAGCCCTGCAGCAACTACATTTTTAGCCACGTATCTGGCCATGTAGCTTGCAGATCTGTCCACTTTGGAAGGGTCCTTGCCTGAAAAAGCGCCACCACCATGGCTTCCGTGGCCTCCATATGTGTCCACTATGATCTTTCTGCCTGTTAACCCAGAGTCTGCCGGCGGTCCTCCAAGAATAAAGGCTCCTGTAGGGTTCACATAATATTTTGTGTTCTCATCTGCCCATTCCCTGCACACGGGGTCAATCACCTTCTTTCTGACCTGTTTTGTTATCTCTTCATGCGAGATATCAGGCGAATGGTGGACAGATATAACCACTGTATCCACTCTTTTAGGCTTTCCATCCACGTATTCCACAGTTACCTGCGATTTGCCATCAGGCCTCATCCACTCTGTTCCGCTTCTCCTCACATCAGCGAGCTTTTGCGTAAGCTTATGTGCAAGGCTGATTGGAACTGGCATGTATTCTGATGTCTCGTTCGTTGCATATCCAAACATGAGACCCTGGTCTCCTGCACCTTGCTCCTTATGCAATCCCTCACCCTCGCTCACACCTTGTGAGATGTCAGGGCTCTGCTCATGAAGTGCTACAAGAACAGAACAGTTGTCATAGTCAAACCCATATTCAGGCTTTGTGTATCCAATCTCCTTGATTGCATTCCTTACTATATTCTGGATGTCAACATAACCCTTTGTCTTGACCTCGCCTGCAACAATAACCAAACCAGTCGTGGTCAGTGTTTCAACAGCTGACCTACTGTCAGGATCTTGTTTCAACAGAGCATCAAGCACAGAATCCGATATCTTGTCGCACAACTTGTCAGGATGCCCTTCGGTAACTGATTCCGAAGTGAAAAAATATCTACCATTTGTCATAAAATCACTCTCCTTTCCTATAAGATTCGCAAACTAGGAATAAATACGCGGAGAATAAGATATTCCTGAAGGAATAATTAGAGTGTTTTATAAGTATTATGATAACAGTTCATGAACAAACTCTTTTGGATCAAACCTCTTGATGTCCTCGTAGTCTTGGCCTGTTCCTAGGAAGAGTATTGGCTTTTTGATTGCGTAGCAGACTGAAAGGATTGAGCCTCCTTTCTGATTGACATCGGTCTTTGTCATCACAACTGCATCCACACCCACAAGCTTGTCAAACTCCTTTGCCTGGTCTATTGCATCATTTCCTGTAAGAGAATCTACTATGAGAATCTTCAGGTCAGGCTTGTTCACGCGAACGATCTTTTCCAATTCAGCCATCAAATTCTTGTTTGCCTGTGTTCGGCCTGCAGTGTCACCAAGAACCACATCACACCCGTTTGCTTCTGCGTATTTCACAGCATCAAAAAAGACAGCAGCAGAATCTGCTCCATACTTGTGCTTGACCACCTTGATACCAAGCTTATTTCCATGATACTCAAGCTGTTCTACAGCTGCAGCCCTGAATGTGTCACCTGCAGCCATCACAGGCTTGTGACCTTTTTTCTTTAGGTAGTCAGCTATCTTTGCTATTGTTGTGGTTTTGCCAGAGCCATTGAATCCAAGGAATATGCATTTCAATTGACCATCAATCTTTGACTCCAAGTCAAATGAACCCTGGTCAACTATCTTGACCAAAGCATCCTCAAATGCCTGCGTAATCATCTCCTCTGCTTCTCCCCTCTTGATCTGTTTCCCGACAAGGCTATTCTTCAGTTCATCTTTCAATGCGTCTATAACTTCAAGCGCAACATTCGCCTGAAGAAGCTCAGTCTCAGCTTCTTGGAAAAAATTATCAATATCATTAACAGAGAATTCCTTTGTGGTGATCCGCCTGATTCCCAATCCCTTTCTCTCCTTTGGTTTCTCAATTGGTATTTCAGGCTTTTTCTCAGGAATCACACTTTCAGGCAGCTCTTCAATCTCTAGTTCTCTTATTTCAGGTTCTTCAATCCTGGACTCTTCCATCTTCGGTTCTTCAATTTCAGGTTCCTGGATTGAGTGCTCTATCTTAGGTTCTTCTACATTCTTTTCTATTTCCAGAGGCTCTTCTATCCGTTTCGTGAGTTTTTCTACAGATTCCTTCAGCTTCTTCTTGAGTGATCCAAACATAATAATTCATTGTTTTATTCGCTAATAAACGATTAATTCATGTAAGTATTTAAAATAGTTGAAGCAAGTATGATCAAGTGAGGGAGATGAAACTATCAAACTTTTTTGCAGAGAAGGAACCATCCTGCATAAGACTAGCTCAGATACTCTTTGTCAAAAGGCAGAAAGAGGAAACACAGAAAACATCGGTTGTAAACACTGCAATTGGAAATGTATCCTTACAAACACATCCAAAGATGATTGAGAGATATCTCAACCCAGCAGACCAAGACCTAAGAAAAGGTGTTTGGAAGTACACATCAACTATTGGAAGGGATGCATGCAATCAGGTTTTCATAAACATAATCAGATCATTCCTGAAGGAAGGAAATAATCCTGAGTTATATTCCTTGCTAGGAGACGGAAGCTCTCCGCTCATGAAGCTTGCCATGCTTGGTGTATGTGGCGAGGCTGGAACAGATGAGAAGCCGCTTCTTGTCCTAGACCCTGCATATACAAATTATATAGCAATTGGAAGAGAGATAGGAAGGCCTGTTGTAGCTGTTTCAAGGGAACTACGTGATGATGGCAAGTTCACTAATGTCACTCCAGAAGACGTGGAGAAGATGATAATTGAACACAAGCCAGGAGCCCTGCTAATCATACCATCTGACAATCCGTCAGGCCAGCTGATGAGGCAGGATATAATAAACAAGTACGCAGAATTATGTTTGAAGCATGAGATGTTCTTAATCAGTGATGAGGCGTACAGAGGTCTTCATTACGCAGAAGAATCCTCGCCAACAATATGGGCTGTTACAAACAATGATGTTCCAGGTATAGAAGAAGCTGGCATACGCATAAGCCTTGAAACCATGTCAAAGGTGTTTAATAGCTGCGGCCTGAGGATGGGCGCCCTGATCACAGATAACAAGAAATTCCATGATCAGGCTGTTGCTGCAAATACAACTTACTTATGTTCCTCAGTCACAAGCCAGCATATAGTGGAAGGTTTGGCAGAGGAGACACCAGAACAGATACAGTCGTGGGTGAAGCTACAGAGAGATTACTATGAAAGGATCCTGAAGAGATTGCATGATGACTTCAAGGGCCTTATGCCTGGTCTGATTGTTTCATTTCCAGAAGCGTCTATCTACACGGTTGTGGATGTGCGTAAGATCGCGAAGCCAGGCTTTGACGCAAAGGATTTTGTAACGTTCTGCGCAAGCAAAGGTGTGGTAGATATAAACGGTCAACCAACAACCTTACTGGTTGCACCAATGGCAGAGTTCTACACACCACAGTCTGGAAAACAAAATCCAGGACTGACACAGATGCGAATTGCATGTGTAGAACCTGAAGACAGAATGGTACTTGTTCCTCTGTTATTCAAATTATTATTTGAAGAATACGAAGCAAGGTAATCACATCTTCTTATACCAGTTGACCATGTCCTTGACACCCTTCTCAAGCTCCTGCTTTGGCTCGTATTTCAGCTCTTCCCTTGCTTTGGAGATATTGTAGTGTCTGTTAACTATGAATGCATCAAATTCTCTCTTCTTGCCTGACATACATGCAAGAAAGCTAACCATCCAGACAGGCCATATTTTCTGTTTCCTTCCCAAATAAGCGGCAATCATTCCTGTGAAAACAGTGAGCCTTGTAGGATAGTTGTCTGCAATTATGTACACACCTGAACCCTTGTTCAGGCCCCTTTCAAATGCCTGCACAACATCAGATATATGGACACCGTGCATATTATTCTTTATATTAGGCATAGGAAATCCCTTCTCTATCAATCTGATTGGCTTGATCCATGACTCGCTTCCTGCACCATATATAGGAGCCATACGCAAGCACACATTATTTATGCCTGAATCAAGAACCAGTTTCTCTGCCTCAAGCTTTGTTCTTCCGTATGTGTGTGCAGGTCTTCCCATGTACATCTCATCTGCAATGCCTTTTATATGTCCCATAACTGCAACACTTGATGCAAAAACAAGCTTGTTCACATTGCCAGATGCCTCAATTACATTCTTGGTACCATGCACATTTATCCTGAACATCTCTGACTCAGGGGTTGTGTAAGAAACAAGCCCCGCAAGATGTACCACCTTGCTAACGCCTTTCATAGCCTGCTTGAGCGTATCCCTGTGTGTGATATCACCCTTCACAACATCTGCCTTCGGAAACCTCTTCTTGGTTGTTGAAACGTCTCTGCAGAAGAGCCTCACGCTATATCCATCCTTTATTAACCTTTTGGTCAAATTAGTTCCAATGAACCCGTTAGCGCCAGTAATCAGGATCATGTATATAAATATGGGTTATTAATTAAAATACGTGCAGAGGGAGATATGAAAGTAGGAAAGATAGAAGGTTATATCAACAACATAATAGATTCAGGCAAAGGAGTCTTCATGCCTCTGATAGATCCAGGAGAACAAGGCCCTGAAGAGGCCCTGGAGATGGCAAAGATCATGGAGGAAGGAGGGGCTGATCTCATACTTCTAGGAGGTTCTACAGACCTCAAAACAAATATTGTGAGTGATACAGCTAAGCTGATAAAGGAGAATGTGAAGATACCTATTCATCTCTTTCCTGGAGGTCCAAGCAATGTGACAACAAATGCGGATTCCCTGTATTTCATGAGTCTTCTGAACTCAAAAAATCCATACTGGATCACAGGAATACAAAGCCTGGGATCAGCTGTGATCAAGAAGATAGGGCTTGAGTCAATCCCAACTGCCTACCTCATCTTCGAGCCAGGAGAAACAGTA
>JBDRNB010000049.1:0-4073 GCA_043811635.1 Candidatus Aenigmatarchaeota archaeon | reverse complement strand
CTTCTGGATCGCTTCTGAACATGTGATCCTGCATATATTGTGCAAGAAGGGGAACAGGTTCTATGATTCTTATTCTTCTTGATCCTGTTTTGCCTTCTTCAGGAACCATTATGACTGCTCCATACTGGTCGAAAATCAGGTCTTTTACCTTCAAGTTTCTTACCTCGCCTGATCTCGTGGCTGCGTGGTATGTCAGGGATACTAAGGCTTTATCCCTGATGCTTTTGCACGCAGAAATGAGCTTGCTTACCTCTTCCTCGCTCAGTATGTCCTCTGGGAGCTTTGTCTTTAGCCTTAGTTTCAGCTTGAAGTTTCTCACATCAATCTTCGGGTTTATCCATTCTGCGAGTATCCTGAAAACGCTCCAGTATGACTTCTTTGTGTCGTCTGAGAGACTGCTTTCCTTGATCCAGAAGAAGAATTTCTCTGCATCCTTCTGATTTAATTTGTTTAAGGATTTGTTTAGCTGATCCAGAACTATTCTTATAACTCTTATGTACTTGAGCCTTCTTCTGTCGCTTAAGCCTTTCTTGACCAGCTCGAAGTTTAGAAACCTGTCTATTGTTTTGTGGTTGGTTTTGGTTGTTGAGCTGAGAAGATGCTCCAGCCTTCTTCCATATTCATTCAAGACAGAAGACCCATGACTGAAAACTGTCGGGGACCGCAGTCCCAGACTAGAAGCCCCGGGAGGGAGTTGAACATAAAGTTAAGAGCCCATATTTTAATGCTACAATTTGTTCGTCAGAATCAGATTGTCCACGAGTGTAAACCGCTAACAAGAGGCTTCAGAATTCCCGTCACAACCTGTCCGTTGCGAGCAGATTGTATAGTTCTACTGCACTCTTTTCAGTTTTTTTATCTCAGCTATCATTGTCTTGAATTTCTTATTTTTTGAGTCACAAAAGAATTCCCTGCAAGTCATAGGTCTTGAATTATGAATAGAGCATTTGGTGCCTTTAAGATAATAGCAACTTCCGTCCTTTTTTTGTTCAATGATATTTGCCCCACACATTTCAGCCTCCTTAAAGTCCTTAACCGGCACAAACATTTCGAATTGTGTTTTATATTTACCTGATTTGTATTCCTCTTCTGTCAAATTTATCAAAAATAACTTACAGCAAATCCCGCTCTTAAGGCATCTCTCAACCATATAATAATGAATTATTCAATACTTAAAAACTCCTGGAGTATTTGAGCATAAGTAAATAGATATCAAGATACATTATATTGCCCGTCACAATAATTTCAAGTTTTTATAACAGCATTCTGATAATTATCTATGGATTTTTTACAGGCCTTCGTCGTAGGCACTGTCCAGGGCATAACAGAGTGGCTTCCCATAAGTAGCGAGGGCATAAACTCAATTCTTCTCACACAAATATACGGCACGACTCTTGCAGAAGCCATACTAATCTCAATATGGCTTCACATAGGAACCCTGTTCGCAGCTCTCATATACCTGCGCAAGGATGTGATTCATGTGCTCAAGACACGTGATCAGACATTTTGGTTCCTGGTGGTTGCCACAATAGCCAGCTTGATAGTAGCTGCTCCACTGATGCTTATCACAACAGACTTCTTCCTCCTAGCAGGGAAGAATGCCATGATCCTGATTGGCATCCTGCTGATAATCACAGGCCTCATGCAATGGAAAGCTAAAAAACAAAAATCAGAGAACAAGAAGATCACATACAAAGACGCAATCATAGCTGGCATAGCTCAGGGACTTGCAATTCTTCCAGGCCTGAGCAGGTCAGGGCTCACAATCTCAGTTCTTTTATTCCGTAGGTATCATCCAACCCAGTCCATCAAGCTCAGCTTCCTGATGAGCATCCCTGCCATCATCATAGCAGGCGCCTGGGCCTCAACAAAAACAGCAGCCACATTTTCATCAGAGGGCCTCGCAGCTCTCGCAGCATCATTCATCTTCGGCCTCATTACAATCGCCGCACTACTCAAACTTGCAGAAAGAATAAACTTCAGCTACTTCTGCTTCCTGATAGGTGTGATTGCAATCATAGCTGGGTTAGTATAATCACATATCCCTTATCTTCTCAACTGTTAATTCAGTCAAACTAGTTACCAAAACATCTGTCGGATATTCCTTTGTTTTATCTGTTACCAGACCTACACATTTCATGCCACCGGCCTTTGCTGCTATCATGCCGCTTACTCCATCCTCTATCACAACCGCCTCTTCTGGCTTTACTCCAATCCTACTCGCAGCAAGCAGAAATGGTTCAGGGTCAGGCTTCCCTTTCTTGACATCATCGCCTGTTACAACTGCCTGAAATTTATCCAGTAAATCAAGCTTTGATAATACCAGTCTAACAAACTCGGTATTCGAAGATGAAGCTACGGCGAGCTTAAAACCGTTTTCAGCAAGCTCTGTGATGAGCTGAACAGCGCCTGGCATAGGATCAACAGACTCCTCTGCCAACTGAATGACCTTATCCCATTTCTCTGCTGCAACATGTGCAGCATCCCCGTCTATCCCATTCTCATCAAACAGTTGCTGGAAAAACTCGCTTGGCCTGCGCCCAGCAAACGTCTTGTTTATCTCTTCAGGTGTTATATCAACACCATGCCTGTTCAGTATCTCAGCTTCTGCCCGGGCATGTATATCCTGGGTGTCTGATACCACACCATCCATGTCAAAAATGACTGCTCTGATCATTAGATGATGTATAACATTATATTTTAAAAAACAAACGAAAAAATCAATACATCCATGATTGTCCTTGCTATCGTATTTTGCACGACATTCCTTCTTTTAAAATACAAAACCCCAAGAATGAAACTGACTATGAAAGCGGTAATTATATTCAATACTACTAATGAAAAGAACCATGTATTTAGACTGAATACAACAAAGAGAGCGGATGTAATTAGAATCCCCTGAACAGGCCCAAATCTCTTTATGAACCCATTTTGGACAGATCCCCTCCAGAATAGTTCTTCTATTGTGTTCACGATTCCTCTTATGATTATAATGACTGGTATCACACCTGCCCCCAAAGCAGTGATTGAATTCCCGTAAAAGATAAGAATGAACAATGATATGAGAACAAACGCCCCAATGCCTATGGAAAGTGGCATTATAAAGAAATCTCTGTTGAATCTTATCTTGAACATCCCTTTGAATATTTTTTCATAATTATCTTCATGTAGTCTCGATAGATATACAAATGAGAAAAATACCAGGCATGAATAAATGACGACCGTGATGATAAGGCTTCTTTCTAGTAGGGAAATAATTATAGCTACAACAGGAAACATAAACATAATAATATCTTTCCTTAACTTAGAAATGGGAGGGACACGTCTCAAATGCCCTGTTATGTTTTTTATTTTATGTCTCATTTTTTACTCCTTAGCCAACAAGACAGCATCCCTGGCTTTGTAATCTCCATGTCCTTCTATGACATATACCATGGAAACATCCTGGCCCTTCTTTACTATACCAAGACTCCAATGCAGGTATTTGCCTCCGTCATCATCAGTGACTTCAGGTTGCGGGTTTGACTCCATGATATTAAATCCTGATGGAACAAAGTCTCTTAGTTCAACCGGAGGTGTTTCATCTTCACCCGTATTCTTCCAGTATAGGCTTATCTTCATCTGATCAGGGTTGTTGCCAGCGGTTATAGTCTTTGAAATATGTGCGCCCAGTATCTTCTTTCCAATTTCTATCTGTGCCTCTGAAGAATCCTTTAAATCAGGTCCCCTGTTTGGTGTGTTAGCACTCAGAGAGACAGGCGCAATACATTTGCCTGCTCTAGCCTTCTCTTTTATTAAGATCATTTCATATTTCACATTAATACTGTCTCCATGATTCAGATATTTTCCTATCTTTTCTTGTATGCTGTCAATTTCAATTCTGATACCATTATCAGTATCAGTTGCTATATCTTCAATTAATTGAGTCTTGCCGTCGCTGACATGAAGTATCTCCAGATTTTTCAGACTAAATTGCTCACATATGGTGTCCCCTAGATCAATTGAGTCTATCGGCTCATTACCCGTATTTGTTATCACAATTTCTGCCCTAACACTCTCTGGTTTTGAAGTAT
>JBDRNB010000048.1:0-8006 GCA_043811635.1 Candidatus Aenigmatarchaeota archaeon | reverse complement strand
GGCCTGTGGGAACGTCTATGGACAATACTGGTATGCCAGAATCATTCGCAAATTCCACAAGCTTCGCATACATGTCAAGCGGATTTCCATTTATATTATAACCGAATAGTCCGTCTACAATAAGATCAGCCTTGAGCTCGTCGAACTTTACATCACCCGGATATAGGACAGGAACATTCATGGACTTGAGGGTTAGAATCTGCTCCTTTGTAAGATCCTTGAGCCTGCCGTGTATGTCAGCCATTATAATCTTGACATACGCTCCCCAGTTGTGCAAGAAGCGCGCAGCAACAACTCCATCACCACCATTGTTACCTTTACCCGCAAATACGAGTATACTCTTTCCTTCCATGCTTCCAAGCATCTTCTTTGCCAGCTTTGCAGTATGCCTGCCTGCATTCTCCATCATCTGGATGATCTTGATGCCGAATTCCTCAACTGCTAGCTCATCCACCTTTCTAGCTTGCTCCCTGTCAACAATTGGTATCATATTCACTATTAGACTAAATTATTTAATAAAAGCAATTAATTATATACCAATGGCTAACCAGAGGATTGTTGATTATATAAGAAACGGATTGAGCAAGGGATACCCTCTAGATTCTCTTAAACAGGCACTGCTGAACCAGGGATGGGGAGAAGCACAGGTAAATGAGGCTGTTATTCAGACTCAAAAAGCAATCACCCCCTCCGGAATGCATGCGCCACCACAAGAACTACCAGCGCGTACACCAGGCGAGAGGCCCATAGGCGTGACAGTGATTTCCATCCTAGGTTTCTTGATATCCTTGCTGGCTATAATAGGAGCTGCGTTTATCTTATTTATTGGATCAATGTTTAGTGGACTAGACCCAACGCTTGTAGACGATGTTCTAGTAATATCATTCGGTGATGTGGGAACATATATAATGGTTTTAGGAATGATACCACTGGTCGTGGGAATAATTGGCCTGATAGCATTCTTCTTGCTGCTGAAGATGAAGAGGTCTGGCTGGTTCCTAGTAGTAACGCTTGGTATAATATCGATTATTACAACTGTGGTATCATCAGTTCTTGTATCTTTTGAAACAACAGGTATAATCACATTAGTAGTCTGGATAATCATAATAGCATACCTTTTCATGAAGAGGAAGATTTTTGCTTAGTTGCTAGTTATAGGAGGAAATCAAATGACACAAATCATAAAAAAAGACGGTACAAAAGAAGAGTTCAGTGAAGAAAAGCTGAGAAGATCAATAGAATCTGCAGCAGAAGAAGCTGGCATAGAAGAGGAAAGGATAAGGGAAGTTGTAGATCAGGTCTCAACGACAGCTATTGATCTAGTACAGGCCGAAGAAGAGATGCAGTCAAATGAGCTCAGGGAAAAGATACTCACAGAGCTGGATACAGTAGAGCCTGCAGTCTCAGATCATTGGAGAAAGTACGACGAAACCAAAAAGGCAGAGTAGTTCTTGTTCCAAGAATGTAATCTCCCTAGCGGAAGCTTTATAAAGATAAAGAATATATATTCATTATAGAGTTATGAATTAATATTCAAAAAGGAGGTGAATATATGCCAGGATTTAACAGAACAGGACCAAGGGGTTATGGAGCCATGTCAGGAAAGGGAATGGGACCTTGTGGAAGAGGCACGTCAAGAGGCTTCAGGGGATCCAGAAGATTTATGTATGAGCCCGTAGAATTATCAAAGGAAGAGCAGAAAAAGATGCTAGAAGCAGAACTAAAGGACATAGAGACAGAAAAGCAGGAAATAGAGAAGCAATTGAAAAAATTATAGGGAGGTAAAGAATGACAGGTGAACATGAAGGACGAGAGAATCTGACTGACAAAACCAAAGATTTGGAAAGGGCAAGGCAGTCGTTGATTGAAGAAATGGAGGCAATAAACTGGTATCAGGAAAGAGTAGAGAATGTCAAAAATCCTGATTTGAAAAAGATATTGGAACATAATAGAGACGAAGAAAAGGAACACGCAGCGATGTTAATTGAATGGATTAGAAAAAACGACGCTGAACAGGATAGAGTTTTTGGAGAGCACGATTGAAATGCCTAGACCAAGACTTAATAGAAGAGTTGTATGTGAACCAGACACCACGTATTTCAAACCAGCAGGAATAAAGATGCGCGAACTGGAGGAATCCATACTATCTGTAGATGAATTTGAGGCTGTGAGATTGAAGGATCTTGAAGGAATGGATCAGGAAGAGGCAGCGAGGAAAATGAACATCTCACAGCCCACATTTCACAGGCTGATACTATCTGCACGGAAAAAGCTAGCTGATGCCATAGTAAATGGAAAAGCAATTAAGATAGAAGGTGGAAATTTCAGGTTGGTAAAACCAAGAAAATGCAGGCGGAATTGATATGAAAATCATATTACTTCTCATACCACTTGTCTTATTACTACTGCCCGTCTTAATTCCTGCACAGGAGACTCTGCAGGTTGATCTATTCTATCTGCAGGGATGTTCACATTGCACAAAGGTTATTGGTTATTTGGAGGATTACCAACTAGAAAATCCAGGCTTGATTGAAATAATCATGCATGATGCTTCTGCAGAATCTGACCTTTTCATATCTATACAGAGGGAAGTGGATGTTCCAATAGAAGCATGGGGAGCTGTACCCAAGGTGTTTGTGGGAGATTATTATTGCATTGGATCAGACCAGTGTCACGAGGAGCTTCTGCAAAAACTGGATGATATAGTTTCAGGCGTGAATGAAACTGCAGATAACACGACAGATGATGACACAGATGAAGAGAATACAGAAGTAAATACATATCAGATACTGGGCCTTGCTGCAGTTGATGCAGTAAACCCATGCGCATTGGCTGTACTTACGCTCATACTAGTATCCATTCTTGTCCAAAACCCAGACAAAAGACGCAGGGTTCTTACAGCAGGACTTTCCTTCACTCTTGCAATATTCATCACTTATTTCTTCTACGGCCTGTTAATAGTACATCTTTTCAAAACAGCCCTGGCAAACATATCAGGCGTCAACTTATACCTCTACACCATACTTGGCTTGGCTGCAATAATACTTGGTATTTTGAACATTAAGGACTACTTCAGCTACAAGCCTGGAGGCATTGCAACCGAGATGCCGATGAGAATGAGGCCTGCGGTAAAGAGGGTCATATCCAAGGCAACAAGTTCAGGAGGAGCCTTCATAATAGGTATAATAGTAACACTATTCCTACTTCCCTGTACAATAGGCCCTTATGTGATAACAGGAGGTATACTATCTGGCCTTGATTTCATGTCTGTCATCCCTTGGCTGTTGATATACAATTTGATATTCATACTGCCTATGTTTTTGATAGTGTTGGTAGTGTACATAGGATTCACAACAGTTGAGAATGTATCTGGATGGAAGGACAAGAACATAAGGTATCTCCATCTTGTTGCAGGTATAATCATAATACTTCTCGGAATATCCATGGTCATGGGATGGGTGTGACATGGGAAACTTTTATAACCCTGATCAATATAACACTGTTATATGGAAATAAAGCTTGTATACCCCACAGGCCAGAACTACGACGGTCCAAAGATGGAATTGTATAGAGATGTCTTACTAGATGACGGAACCGAGGTTCCACAGGTTCTTGGAAAACTGCCACATACGAATATGTTAAAAGAAGGTTCGTGGCATTATGAATTTGGTTTCATGGCCGAAAGAGGAGCAGTAATAGCAGGACCAATGGTAGCTGGGAAATCATACCTTATTAGCACAGATATCTTCAGTGAAGAAATCATGGTAAAAATAGAAGACGCTATGAACACAGAATTTGAAGGTGCAGAACCTACAAAGCGCCTATATAAATAGTTTTGAAGTGGGAAAACGTTTATAAACTCATAATAATAATTAAGAAACAAACAACAAAGAGGTTCATGAGAAAAAGCAAATACTTTTTCTTGGAATAGTATGCAACAATTCAAAAAATTAGGTATAATAGAGCCTATTTTAAGAGTAATAGAAGAAGAGAAGTTTGAAAAACCAACTGAGATACAGATAAAAACGATTCCCTTAGTCATAGCTGGAAAGGACGTGATAGCAGGATCTGCAACAGGATCAGGCAAGACCCTTGCATTCGGTTCAGGAATCATACAGAATTCAGAGCCAGGAAGAGGCATACAAGCCCTGATCATGACTCCTACAAGGGAGCTTGCAGAGCAAAATGCAAAGATGATGATTAAATTCTCAAGGTACAAGCCACTTAGAATGGCTGTTGTCTACGGAGGTGTCTCCATCAATCCGCAGATAGACAAGCTAAGAACAGCTGATGTTGTTATAGGAACTCCAGGAAGGCTGCTTGATCATATTCAAAGAAGAACCATAAGATTGAGGGAAGTGAAGACACTTGTACTGGATGAGGCAGACCGGATGCTTGACATGGGATTCATAGATGATGTTGAGAGGATAATAAGGGAATGTCCACAAAAGAGGCAGACTCTCCTATTTTCAGCGACCATAACACAGGATGTGGCGCGCCTTTCCAAAAGGTATATGAAAGACCCAGTAAAGATTTCAGCGGAGCAGTTTGTGGATGCCAGCAAGCTAAAACAAGTCTACTACGATGTTCCTGACGACATGAAGTTCTCACTGCTAGTTCACCTGCTAAAGAATGAAAAATCAGGCCTTGTCATGGTATTCTGCAACACAAGAAGATATGTTGATTTTGTAGCGAACAATCTCAATCGTGTGGGAATAAAAGCGCAAGCAATTCATGGAGGGTTCTCACAGGAAAAGAGAACAATGACAATGAACAATTTCCATTCAAAGAATGTATATGTGCTTGTATGCACGGATGTGGCTGCAAGAGGGCTTGATATTAAAGGTGTATCACATGTATACAACTATGACATTCCAGATGACAGCAACAACTACACGCATAGAGTGGGCAGGACAGCAAGGGCAGGAAAAGAAGGCAAAGCAGTAAGCATACTTTCAAACAGGGATTATGATAATTTCAGAAGGGTCCTAAGCGACGATTCACAGTATGTGAAGAGAGAGCCAATGCCTAATATAAAGAAGATATTTGTCCAAAGGGAAAGATCAGAACATAGGCCAGCCAGAACTGGATATAGATCAGATAGAACCGGTCACAGGCCATCCAGATCAGGCCACAGAACAACCAGAAACAGTCGTAGATGACTTAAATTGAATTTGAAACATAAAACACTAATTTTATATTTACAACTTTTATAGAAGATATATGAAATTCAAGGTTGCAGTCATATATGGTTCTGTAAGAACAGGAAGACAGGGAATCAAGGCAGCCAGATTCATGATCAAGAAGCTTGAGGAAAGGGGTCACGAAGCAATCCTGATTGATCCACTTGAATACAAGCTACCTTTCATAGACAAGATGTACAAGGAATATGAGCCTGGCGAAGCGCCGGAACCAATAGAGAAGATTGCAGAGATACTTAGAAATTCAGACGGTATCATGATAGTTAGCGCAGAATATAATCATAATGCGCCACCAGCATTGCTAAACATCATTGATCACTTCCAGAAGGAGTACTTTTTCAAACCAAGTGCAATAGTTACTTATTCTGGAGGGTCTTTTGGTGGAATCAGGGTAATCCCACAGCTTAGAGAAATAATGGGAGAACTTGGCGGGCCCGCCATCCCATCTGCATTCCCAATATCAAACATAGAAACATCTATTGATGATAAAGGAAAAGCCGACGAAGCCTATGACAGAAGAGTGAAGAGATTCCTGGATGAATTTGAGTGGTACATTCGTGCATTTAAGCAAGAGAGAGAAAAGGGAACTCCTTACTAGCTTAAACAACCTCAATAGTTGATGGTGGCTTGTTTGCTATATTGTATGTAACACTCACAACACCAGGCACCTCTGTTGTCATCCTTTGCGCGATCTTTTTCAATGTTTCAAAAGGAAGCCTGGTTGGTGTTGCAGTTCGTGCATCTATGCTGTCCCAACATCTTACTTCTATCTGATATCCATAATCTCTTTTTCCATCCCGCATACCTGTAACCCTGTTCCCATGCAGGATTGCAAAGTACTGGAATGCAGGAACTTCTCTCAATTCCTCTTCAACTACCACAGTGGCCTTTCTTACAGTCTCTATCTTGTCTGGCGTGACCTCTCCTATAACCCTTGCTACTAGAGCAGGACCTGGGAAAGGGGGCCTTTTGTATACCTCTTCTGGCAGGCCAAGCGCCTTTGCAAGCTCTCTTACTGCTGGTTTTCTAAGTTGTATAAGAGGTTCCAGAATCTTGTATCCAAATGTCTGTTCAGGATCGATTCCAATCTGCTCAAAGACATTGTGCTGCCTCTTTATCTTTGCAACAGTCTCGTCCACGTCAGTCAGGATTGTTCCTTGCAGAAGATGCTTTGCACCGCTTTCTTTCACAATCCTGCCAAACACGATCTTGTAGAAGGTCTGGGTAATTGCTTCTCTTTTTTCTTCAGGATCTGTCAAGCCCTTAAGTGCGTTGAAAAATTCTTCCTGCGCATCGACCAGCTCTACATGCACGCCCAGGCTTTCAAACAGGGAGACAACCTTTTGTGGCTCACCTTCCCTCATGATGCCGTTGTTTATGAAATAGGTCTTAAGCTTGTCACCGAGTGCCTTGTGTGCAAGCAGTGTAACTGCTGAGGAATCAACTCCCCCAGATAATGCATTGATAGCTATGCCGTCACCGATAGCAGAAGAAATCTCCTGTGCTTTCTCTTGTATGAAAGTTTCGGCGTTTAGATCCTCTAGTGTAATTTCTTGTATTCCCATGTAATATATTGTATTGAAAATATTTATTTGGATTTCTATGCATCCACATAATTCTGCGTTATAATATCCCATCTACCATCAATTATTGCCGCGACAACCTCGCCACCCTCAACTGAGATAACAGCTTCATGGACTGTTTCATACTGCGTCAGGATTTCATCTGTCCTGTCACCGTAGCCAGAGTTGCTGGAGCTGAATCGAATCCCAAATGTCCAGCAGTCTTCACAACCCACATTTTCCGTTCTTATAACTTCCAGATCAGATCCATCAAATTTGTATGTAGGAGAGTTCTCAACAAACTGTGTCGCCATATTCAATGCCTCTTCTCTTGTGATTTCAATCTCTTCTGGCTCCTCGGTCTTGACAACACTAAGCGACCAGAAATCATTGCTTGGGGTGTCCTTCAGCCTGCCTGTCACAACAATCTGATCGCCATTCTCAATACCTTCAACATTTACCTGAGTCCATTCCATTTCTTCATCCACCATAGTGTCATACCATACCTGGACCTGGCCACCTTCAGAGTAAAGGGAGAAGCAAGAACATAGAAGTTCTCCCAGCTGATCCACTTCTCCGTATATCTTGATGTCTTTGTCATATACGGGGTTTGAAAGCAGTTCAGAAACACTGACTGCTTCCCCATTAAAAGGCACATCATCTGTTACAGTGTCGTTTGTTCCAGTCTGCCCATCCTGCGTGCACCCACTTGTGACAAGTGTGCCAACAATCACCATGAAAATCAGCAAGATCTTATAATCCATGAATAATTATGGGTTTAATGTATAGTAAAAGTATCGATTTTATTCGGCCTAGAACTAAATACCCACTCATAATCGCAGCAACATGCTTGACAAAAGAAAGGGCAATGTCATACAGAAAACATAACAATGCAAATGTCCTGGGAATAGGTGCAGATGAAGTGACCCCAGAGCAAGCACTCGAAATAGTTGATACCTGGCTGACTACGCCCTTTTTTTCTTCAGGGGATGAGAGAGCGTATCTTAACAGGTATTTGCAGACAGTCAGATTTGCAATTGAAGCAGGAAAGAGATACAAGACTTAAATTGTTTCCTTTTTTAAATTAAGCATGACTGAAATTGTGATAGCCCCTTCAATTCTGGATTATGCGGAAAGAGGATTGAAAGAGCATCTTGCTGACATAAAAACGATGCTTGATGCAGGTGTGGAATGGATTCACATAGACGTTATGCGCGATCCTTTCATAGAAGGCAAAACAGCA
>JBDRNB010000047.1:0-2068 GCA_043811635.1 Candidatus Aenigmatarchaeota archaeon | reverse complement strand
GGTGGTTTTTTGTCTTTGTAAGAGTTGATAGTTATTCCTTTTTTGGCATAAGTCTCATTGATTGCCTTGTCCAGGATGCTTCTTTGAATTTCTGATAAGTCACCAAACATTATCCTGAACATATCCATCAAAGCCAATCGTTTCTCTACATACTCGTGCCCCATGAGATCAAGGGGGTTGATGATGGTGTCAGAATCCTTGCTAATCGTTACCAGTTCGCCCTTTACCTGTTCTGTTAAGCCCAAGTACTCTGCCTGGGGATCAATTATCAAGATCTGCGTGTTGTTCAATAATTGTCGGGATATGAGTAGTTTGGTAAAGTAGCTCTTTCCAGAACCTGATGTTGCCAGAATAACTCCGTTAGCGTTGCTCAGCCCAAAAATGTCCTTGATAAATGGGACTTTATTCTTGTTTAGCCCAAGCATGACCCCTCCTTCCTCAAGCGTCAAAAAGGGGCTTGTGAAGGGGAAAAAGGCACTCAATGCAGTGGTGGTGATGTTTCTTTGAATCTTTAATTCATTGTTCGCTATTGGGATCATTGACTTGTATCCTGGAATTTGCCTGAATAATGGTGTTGAGGGGATAATCATTAAGCTGTTGAGCTCTGCCTCAACCTTCTTTGTCAAATAACCAAGCTCTTCTTTGGTTTTGCCCTTACAATTGATGTATAATGAGACGTTGAACAATTTCTGGGTGCCTTTCTGTAATTCTTCCAAGACCTTGAGGGTGTCTTTGTGCTTTATTTCCAGCGAGGGATTGATGCTGTTTCTTAGTTTCTCAGCATAAAGGTCTGCTCTTTGTTTCATTATTTCTTTGTTGAGCATTACCATCATGGTATCAATTGGGAAGGGTTCCATGTGAATGCTAATATCAAAGTCATCATTACTAGAAATAATCCTGTCAAGGAATCCTGATTCAACACTTCTTGGATAACCGACTGCACTGATTATTCTTGTGTACTTGTTATTGATCACGAGCTCATCGACATTATCCTTGACATAATTTGGAGCAATAAGGTACTGTAAGTGGTCAACACCCTCGACATTTTCATCTTTTCTGTCATCCTCAACGTCATTAAAGAAATAGTAAAGTTTGTCAAGTATTTGTTTGTCATTGAGTCTTATGACCTTTAAGCCTATTCCTTCCAGTCTTTCCTTGCAGACTTCGCACTGGATTGCTAATTCTCCGTTCTTTGGTATTATTAGGTAGAAGTCTCTGTTTCTCATCTGGTTTTTTTCAATGAGTGATTTCATAAAATCTGAGAAATCACCGAATAATTCCTTGTCTGTTATTCTTTTCTCCATCTTGTTGAGGTAATTGTCTATGTTGAGGTTGTTTGTTGTAACAACTATTTGTGCAGGGAAATCAAGACCGTTAAGGAACTTCTGAAAACCATAAATTATTGATTCTTTCTCATCCTTTGTCTTGATATTAAAATTTAGAGGAGAGACCTGTAATACTGCAACCTGCTTCTTTGAATAAATGCTATTGGTCTCTACTTTGTTTATTCCGATAAGTTTTTTCATGTTCTGAGAGTTGTGTGTTGCACTTAGGAACTTGAGATATGAAAAAAAGTATCCTACCCACTTGCTCATATCAAAGAAAACAAACAAAGCCCCTATCGAAGTGGGAAATATTGCCAGAACAAACTTTGCCATTCCGTTTATTGGAGCTTTTATTATTAAAAAGTCAATGAAGAGAAAGAGTAGAGCCCAGGCTATCTGAGTGAAAGTTAATCCGAAGATTATCCTTTCCTTGTGCTGTAATTGTTGAGGGATTTCATATGCCATTATACAAACATTGCGATGTATTTTACAGCTTGAGCTACTTTTTCACCTGAGTCTGATATTGAGCTCTTGAAGATGACATGCCATAACAGCATGAAAAATAATAGGTTGATTATGTTGAAGCATGCTATCATTACCAGCATCTTAACATTTTCAAAAAATGGCAGCTCTACCATCAGTGAGCATGCAAGTATTATCATCCCGTCAAGAAATGTTATGAAGATGAACATTCCAAGAGTGTTAAGGATAAGCTTTCCATATCCTCTGAGTGGAGGTATGAA